>NZ_JAUBSH010000031.1:0-53776 GCF_036704705.1 Microcoleus sp. K1-B1
TATTTTTACCAACGGGGGATGAGGGCTATAAGTCAGATTCAGTCTAGCTCTTAGCCATCTTGTCACCCCCCCAGGTCGAGGAGATTTAGAACGAGCCAATTTAAGCCGTGCCAATCTCAGCTATGCTGATGTGAGTTGGGCTAATCTCAACGGTACTAATTTAGCTGAGGCAAACCTGCACAAAACTAACCTCAGTTGGACGGATTTGGATGGCTCGAATCCCGAACACGCTCGCTTGGGACTGACGGCGCTTACTGGAATTCGCCTCCCTTGGGGCGTCTATGTTATCAACCACAAAAAAGCGCGCAAAGAGCATAACGAGAGTTAGTTTGTAGATTTTGCCCTTTGACTGTCGCGATCGGATATTTTTTATTGATTTATTCAATCCGCGACAGACAAAGGAGTGAAATGAGGCTATAAATTTTTGTCTTTCATCAAACTGTGGCAAATTCTGTCAAAGGTCTTTTGCTAGGATGATGAAACCCCAAAACAATATCGCCCTTAGAAATTCCTGCTGCTAGTAAATCATCAACTACGCACAAATCAGTCCAATCTTCTTCCACCCAAATTTTACCCTCTTTAATCCGAAGATACATGGTAATGTGGCGGAGCCGTTTTTTGCCATCCCAGCCCGAATGAAACCATAGATAGTGATCTCGTTCTTCGTCAAATGCTAGACGATGCTCTGGCTCTAATTCATCTAGTGCGATCGCCCCTTTGACGGTCATTTCATAATATCCAGTCAATATTTGTTTAATTGTATTGCGATAGTATTCTAATTTATCCATTGCAGAATTTCCTCCTTTGCCATTTCAACTACCATTAACAAAACCTGATTTTCATTAGTAATTACTTGGATAGACTTGCGTTTAAAAAAATCTTGGTATACGATATCATCAATTGCCAAATAGAGCCTGTATTCTGGAGCTGTGAGTTGAATCAGATTTCGGTAGACAATGTATTGACCGAGTGCGCCGTGAAAATCATACATTAGCGATCGCCCAATAAAGCTTTTAATTTCAACAACTATTTTTTGTCCTTGGCGTTCTGCGGCGATCGGCTTTTCTGCTGCTATATCGGCATACAACTCGGCATCCTCATATTTGATGAAGTACGGGTCAGCCGTAATTCTCCAACCATCTTTTAGCAGGGCATTTTTAACTGCATTGTGATAGATGTCTTTGGCAGGCATTGTAAAAACAGTTAAATATTACTCGCTCTTTAAATACAGTAAATACATTATAACTCTTAAGATTCGGTTTCACCAAGAAACAAATAACGGTCGGTACTCACTAACCTAATGAGCTTATTATTTCGGCAAAGGCTGCAACAGCTTATCACCATGACTCGCTGCAACCGCCGCAAATAAAGCTTCATAATGATTCAAAGCTTCCTCAAATCCGTAATTCTCTACAGCATAACTTCTGCCTTGCTCGCCCAACGCATCCACCTTAGCAGGGTGCAAGTACAAATCCTCAACAGCCTCAGCCAAAGCCTCCGGATCTTCCGGCGCTACCACCACCCCGCCACCACTTTGCTGCACAGCTTTCTGGGCCGTACCAGTTTCGGGAACCGACGCCAAAATTGCCCTGCCGCTGGCGAGAATTACTTGAATTTTTGAAGGCATATTGAAGTTAGTAACGCGGCGCTTTTGTACGACTAAACTAACATCAGCAGCAGCTAACAATTCGGGCAATTTTTCTCGCGGTTCAAATGGTAGCAGCATTACATTATTAGCTTTGTAAGTTTCGCAATCTTGTTGCAAGCGCGCCAAGGCTGTTGATTCCCCCACAATTACAAAAGCAATTTCGGTTATGTGTTTCAAACGAGCCGCTGCTTGGACAACTGTTTGCAAGCCTTGAGTTAGGGCAATATTGCCAGCATACAGAACGACAAATTTGCCCTTGAGTTTGTGAGTTTCTCGAAATGAGTTACTTTCCTTGGGTAAGGGCCGAATGAAATTGACATCAACCCAATTGGGAACGCAAACTATTTTTTCCGGGGGTACTCCCTGAGAATGCAATTTTTTGACAAAACCGCTGTCGATGACGCTGACTTGGCTGGCTGTGCTGTAGGCCAATTTTTCCAAAGCGTCAGCAATGCGAACTAGCAGTCCGTTTTTTTTGACCAAGCCGACGCGCACGGCTGCTTCTGAGACGATATCCTGAACGTTGAGGACGATCGGGCAAGCGCGAATCCAGCCGTAAAAGGCGACTGGGACGCAAATCGGTAAAGGGGGCATTGTCGAGAAAATCACGTCGGGACGCCAGCCTCTGAAGGCTTGGACGGCGCTGGAGACGACAAAACTGCCGTCTAGGACAAGTCGGTCTAGGAGGCTGGGGTGGGGGCCGTTGACGCGCAGATAGCTGCGCTGAATTGTGACGCCGTTGTGTTCTTCGGTGAGGTAAAATTTGCCCTCATATTGCGGATAAATCCGGCGCTGGGGATAGTTGGGCATTCCTGTGACGACTCGGACTTGGTGGCCGCGCTTGACTAGGCCTTGCGCTAGTTCTGTCATCAGGGGGGCAATGCCGATCGGCTCTGGATAATAGTTATAGGAATAAATTAGAATACGCATAATATTTATTTTGAAGCAAATTGTCCTGCAGCCGCGTGCATCGAGCCTGCACCCGCAGAATTGCAGAGGATGTGCTTGGGTTCCGGGTAGGACAATAGGGGGCGAGGCGATCTTCCACTGCTTGGGAAAGAAGCCGCCCTTACCGGGCGGGTATCGCGCCCTCAGCTAATGTTTTTTCGCATTACCAGGCAGTTGCGGCGATCGTCGGTACGGATATACCGAAGGTCGTCTGTGAGCTTGTACATGAACACCAGTCCCCTTTCTCCCTCTCTGTCCAAAGGATCGCGCTGCTCTTGCATGATCGAGTGCAGCTTTGCTTCTAAGTTGAAGGGTTGACCCCTGTCCCAAATCCTAATTTCTAAGTAATCGGCAAACACTTTTACCTCAATGTCTATGGGCGTTGTGGGGGGCAAGTTCAGGTGAGCGTGGCGGACAGCGTTTGTAAAGCCTTCGTTGATTATCAGCCGGCACTGCCACCAGAAATCCGCTGGTATCATGGGCAAAACGATATTCTCCAACCACTCCAAAACGGATGTTAAAGCATTCAGGTCTGTTTCAACCTGCAGGTGCCACTCGGCCTTTGGTTGCTTGTCTTTCATCTTTCTTCCCCCTGGTCGGCCCCCACCACCGCTGTACTCAGCGGCGGAGGGAGAGAAAAAGGAGGGCAAGGTCTTGGCAACATATTAGTTAAGTCAAGCTTGAGTTGAAGAAGCCCGTTTTGCCTCAAGGTGAGCATTCCTTTCGCACCATTTACTCGCACAGCAAATGAGAGACTTCCGATACTGTAATCCGCCTCGGTAGGGCGTTTAAAGAGGGAAAATTCCCGAGTCAGCTTGCGAGGAAGTGATTTAAGCTTCGACCGTGTTAGCAGTCGCTACTTTTCTAAACACAGGTTAGTTCTTCTCGTCCTCGAAAATCATGCTGGGATCATTCGAGTATGACCTCGAACTGGCTAATTGCTAATTATTAATGCTCTGATTCCAGAGCTGGCAACTAGCTGTGCATTTTCTGGGCGTGTGAATTTTAACACTTAATGCTAACGTAGGTATCGCTAGCGATCGTCTGCTTGACTAAGTATCGAGTTCGAGTTCCCGCCCCCCGTTGGCAACAACACCTCAAAGTTCAGCGGTGGGTTGTTGAGGGTTCCTACACAGCGCCACTATTTTTGTTAAACAGGACTGTTATGGTTTTAACAATTAGTTTGAGGTCATACACCAGGCTCCAGTTTTGTTGGTATTTTAGATCTAAACGGATGACATCTTCAAAATCGCGGACTTGAGAGCGACCGTTGACTTGCCATTCCCCTGTCATCCCGGGTTTGACATCCAAACGCTGCCACTGAGGGACTTCGTAGCGCTCAACTTCGTCTGGAGTAGGCGGTCTAGTGCCGACTAGACTCATTTCGCCTTTGAGCACGTTCCAAAACTGCGGCAGTTCATCGAGGCTGGTTTTGCGTAAGATGCGCCCGACTTTGGTAATCCGCGGGTCGTTGTCATTTTTGAAAAATGCGCCAGAAGCCTGGTTTTTGATTTGGGCTTTCATGGCTTCGGCGTTGGTACACATCGATCGAAATTTCCAAATCCGAAATTGTCTGCCCATCCAGCCACAGCGGGTTTGACCGAAAAATATCGGGCCTGGATCGTTGATAGTGATGGCTGCAGCTATGGGTACGAACAAAATTCCTGTAATCATCAAACCGACGATTGCCCCAACGATATCTATCAGCCGCTTCACCCACGATTGCACTGAGGGGTGGGTCATCGGTAGCTGATTGTCCGAGGGGTTGGTCTCAGTGGGAGTTGAGGTTGCAGAGGGCTGCTCGATCGTCAGCACTTGATCTAGGCTAGTGAGAGCAAATACTGCCATCACCTGCGGCTTGAGGCTTCGGAGCACCAAGTCGCTATCCCGCTGTTTGGCAAATTTCAGATTGCTGACTAAAGCACCTATCCCACTACTGTCGATGAATGTCGTCTGACTGAAGTCTAGGACAATCTTGCTGGGAACGGTGCTGCCCGAAAAAAGTTGCTGGCAGGTTGTCTTGAAGTTTACGGCTTCAAGTACGCTCAAGCGCACGGGTATGTGAACTGAGGGAATCTCGTCCGAGTACGTTACCCGAAAATCTGCCTCTGGGGTTTGACTGACCATGAAGTCCTGGTTTCAAATTTCAAGCTGATGTCTTTAGCCTATTCTGTCCTAGCAGCTCCACCTTTACCAAATATTATGGTTAACAAAAGGCTAGCTTTATACAAACTTTACAAAAACACCTGCAAACTCGCCCGCCGAGAATGATATCAAAGGCAAAAATAGACTTAAGTCTACCAGTGCCAGTTTTGGCCCAAAGATTTTTGAACGCAGTCGCTGCCAAACTTTGATATCGGAATCAAGATTTTTGTGGATTCAGGCCCCTTAATCTTGTCGTTAATCATTTTGGTGCCTGTCTTGCACCGGATAGCCATCGCAGTTAACAGTTAACAGCTAACACAGAAGTCAACAGTTAACGGTTAACTGGAAAACCCCCGTAACAAGCTTCGGGGGATGAGGTTAAGAATTGTAGACGTTTTCTGACTGGGAGGTTTCGCGGGTGATGGGTTTGACTTTGGCTTTGGCTTTGGCTGCGTTGCGTTTGAGGGCCTGGAGACGAGCTTCGTATTTAGCCCGCTGCTGTTTTTTGGAGGTTTGCTCGATTAAGGTTTTTAAGGCGCTGCCAAGGCTTTTGTAGGCGTTTGGGAGAGTGTAGCCGAAGCGGGTGGCTAGGGCGAGGGCTTTTTCGTCGGCGTCTATTGCTTCTTTTAAACTTTTTTCTCCGTTGTTTTTTTGGTAAAGTCTCCAGCCGGAGACGCCGCACAGGGATAGGGCCAGTAACAGCAGCAAGCCGTCTTGCACCCAAAGTTCGCCGACAGCGCCGCCTAAACCAATGGCGAGGGCTGCCATTTCCCAACCGTCTCTGGGGATGGTGTCGTTTTGGATTCTGGCGACTTCGTGCCAAAATAGGAGGTTGCGCTGATCCATTGCTAGCTGTTCCCAGCGGATCAGGTCTATTTGGATTTCTACCTGGTCTTTGCCTATTTCTTCGCTGCGGATCAGGGTAGGATTAACTTCTATTGTTTTTTCTACTGTTACCCAACTTTGGAGTTCTGGGGGCAGTATGTTTTTCAAGCGCCGGATCTCACTCATCTCGGCTCTTGCTGTAGAGGTTGCATAGGATGTCATAGCTCCGGCCTATTGATTTTGCAAAGGTTAATATGTGTATATTTCTGGAGTATAGCAAACCTTTAATCAAAATCTAGTCGAGTAACAGGGGTCGATCGACCAATACTTGCAATTTTACTTGATTTTAGTCTCTGGGGGCGATCGCAACTGCCGACTCGATCATAGACTTTCGACTATTTCATCAATGGTTCGATTTCTTGTCGCAATTTCGACCAAGCCGACAAAACTTCCGCCTTAGAAGTTATGCCTTTTTGAACTAAAACAACTCCGTCCAATACTTCAGCAATTCCGTACAAACCTCGCCGTAGAGCTTCATCGGTAAAACGCACTCCCCCCCGAATTCTACCCCTATCGAGCGGCACTTTTAAATTATTTTGCTGCAACTGCCACAAATCTAACACGGCATAATCGACATCCACTACTTTTCCCTCTTCGTCTTTCATCTGCATCACTTCTAAACGGATGATGTTCCGGCGGCCTGAAAGATGGGAAACTAGATAACCGCTAGTAGAAACGCTAGCATCTTGGGGAATCAAACTTAAGACTTTTTTGACATTAGCTGCGTGTCCGATTTGAGCCGGCAAAGATTGATAAACCCAAGGTTGAAAAGAATAAGGAGAGATGAAATACAAAGCTCGATTCGGATTGGAAGTGTAGGTAAGCAGTATTGACAGACCGATACACCCAATCCAGAAGCGGTGGAACCTGGGTTGGAATTTATCTTGATGTTGCGACCACCACAGGATTGTACCGTAAAATAACCCCGGAATTACAGCAAATGTGTAGCGGGTGTTGATAGAAGTAGCGGACTGATTAACAACTTGCAACAACAGAACCAGTAAAGGAAAAACAGTCATCAACCAGGCGCTTGGAGTGATTACAGGTACAAATGCTAGCGGCAACCAATGACCTAAAAGATATAAAATTCGCCTACTTGCCTCTTTAAAAAATACTTCAATTACGAGATGAGGTTGACTAATAATCGCCCAAAGCAGTTCTAGTGTTGACGGGTTCTCTGTTTTGACAAATTTTCTAAAGTAATTAGCTAAATACAAACGGGAATTGTCAACCGAAAACATCGGCATAATTATATTAGTTATGAACACCACGTAGCTAAAGCTGAGAGCGCACAAAGCTATACCGACGCGGGGGTAGCGGCGACTGACAATTAAATACGCTCCGATGCCAAACAAGCTAATTCCAGTATCTTCGCGAGTGCCTAATGTTAAAACTGCGAACAGCCAAAATAGCGGCCAGCGCTGCTTTTCTAATGCTAGGAGCAAGCTAAATATAAATAGAGGAATTTGGCAGTGTTCGTAAAAATCTCCCAGCGTCGGGCCGATGACACCATTTGCTCCGTAATAGCTGGCTACTATCATTACTGACAGGGTAACAGATAGATAGTGTCTTGCTAAGAAATACAGCACTATTCCGGCTGCTGCAATTAAAGCTACTTGCAAAACTATCAGGGTAATGGGGGATGGAAACAAGGCATAAATCGGCATCCAAATCAGAAAATCGATGACGAAGTGTTGCCCTAAATGGATATAAAATGGGTAGGAAAGTTGTCTGTCCATCAGCGAGGCGCTGGAGGCCGCTGAGGAAAGTGAACCTTGAAAAAATCTGCCGTGTATGCTATTCCAAAATACTTGGTTAAATAGACCGTGATCGTAGTTAGCTAAGAAGCTTTCGTAGCGGATTATACTAAAACTTAAAACTAATATAAAAAAGATGGTGGCTAGGATGGTAACTTGACGCAATCCTGTTTGATTGTTCCAGTAGTAAAGAGGTTTAAATTTCATAGTTTTTGCTGAACCCGATATTTGCTCTAATGTTGACTGAAGTTGTGCTTAAATTCTGAAATAGAAATAAACTTGCCTTGGGTTTTCAGCTTGGTGATGTATTTTTCTAGTTTGTCAACCATTTTGCTGCCTGAGTCTTTTTTGACGTAACCGGGTAATTTAAACTGCGAAATATCTGTGAATTCCCAGGGGTGAAAGTAGATGTTTAGATAAGAGTCTGTTTCTAGGGTTAGTTGGGTTGCTAATTCTATCATTGAGAGGGGAAAGTTTTTAAAGCTCAACCAAAATAAAGGAAATCTGATCAGAGGAGTGACTGACATGGGAAGGTTGAGCAGTTTATTCGTATAATATGCAGTTCTCGGTTTAGATAGGTTGTTGTATCTGCCGGGAATGTAAGTTGGATTCATTGATGAGTTGTATTCGTAGCCTGCTTTTTCTATTTCTGCGTCGTCAACTGGCTGAAGTCTTGCCATCCTGAATCCAGTGATTTGAGTATTAGTTATTTGTTCTAAGGTTTGTTTAGATTTTTGTAAATCTTCTAGGCAAAATTGAGAGTGGTAAAAGCCGTGGGAGGCGATTTCATGGTGTTTGGAAATTTCTCTGATTGTATCTGGGTTGTGGAGTGCAAAGTTAGCTGTAACAAAAAATGTGGCTGTAATATCTAATTTTTCTAGAAGTGCAATAATCTTTGACAATCCTCGATTAGAAATTTCAAATTTGATGTCGGATTCCAGGAGTTGACCGTATTCTTCGGGGATGTCAAATTCTTCTATGTCAAAGCTCAACAAGATTGATTTATTCATAGTAGCCTGCGCGGTCGTTGGCTCTAATTTTAAATAAGCAGAGCAGCATTTTTAGGGAATCTTTGAATATATTGACTTGAGAATTTTTGTAGAGGTGGTGCTGGGAAACTTTTGCGGGAATTTCACCAATTGTATATCCTTTTTTTTTTGCTAAAAAAAGCAGTTCTGCGTCAAACGAAAAGCCAGTAAGTGTTTGTGTTTTAAATATTTCTTGGGCTGGTATTTTGTTAAATCCTTTGAGTCCGGCTTGCATATCTCTATATGGTAAATTCAGAATTTTTCCCGAAATTAAGTTAAATATTTTGCCTGATATTTTTCTGAGCAAGGTAAGATTTCGGAAGTTTTCTCCGTCGAGGTTTCGGCAACCAATTACGATATCAAATTCTTTTAATTTTTTGACTAAGAGTTCGAGGTGTTCGAGGGAGTAAGCTAAGTCGCCATCCATGAAGCAAATGCAGTCCGCGTCTACACATTGGCTGCCTTTTTTGACGGCATATCCTTTGCCTTGACGATTGCTGTAAGAAATTAGTTTGATGTGATGTGTGGGGAAAGTTTTGAGTTGGTTTTCAATAATTTGCAGTGTATTGTCGGTCGAGCCGTCATTAACAATAATAAAATTGTAAGCATGATTTTTTTGAGAAAATTCTAAAATTCTATCAAAGGTTTGCTCAATGCACTTTGCTTCGTTGTAAACAGGCAGAATTACCGCTATCTTCATCATGGCTGTTCGATCGCGCTTTCGGTCAAATATGCTACCACCTCGGGAGGTAAATCACAAGTAAAAAAACTATAGAAAAAATTTTACAGAGAAAATTTCTGGCGGGGAGAGGTATTGTTAACTGCAGATCAGAAAATTGACTTCAACTTCGCCTTGAAAGTGCAAAGACAAAGTGGGACTTTTTGGAACCTTGGAATAGGGGCCAGTTTCGGGGTTGGAGGGTACTCTCGAAATTCCGGCTGTCGATCGCCCATACTGGCTAATTTATCTCAAATGATGATTTTTGAGCAAGCGGAGGATCGCCACTCATCTACCCTGACTTCTGTCCTGTGAACCGGGGTTGGGGGATAAGTGCGATCGAGACAAATTGTATCATGCTGGAGTTGAGCCAGCTTATCTTTACGGAAAACGCGGGCGATCGACAATCTAGATTCTCCCAGCAGCGAAGCCAGAAAAACCCTCTTAGTCCCACCCGAACCTTTTACCTGATGAGGTTGTAATTGTCAATGTAAATTATTTAGTTAACAAATTGCCGGAGTATTTTCAACCGGGTATTATGCTGATAAAAAAACGCATTATTAGCTTTTTACTAGCATTAGTCCTAACTTGCATCACTTATCAAGTAATCTTAGAAATCATCACAGTAGAAATTACATTTTTCGGCTTTCACCATATAGTTTACCTTCCGAATCGCCCGGAAATACCGCCGCTGCGACGACACTTTTCCGGCGACTACAGCCAGCAAAACTTGGAACCTTTTTTAGAGCATTTAGTCAGCCCTAACAATTGGTTTTTGTCATCCCAAAATCTTGGCGATTATTTCATAGCAACTCCCAAAAACTCGGTGCCGATTGAATAGATTAAAGTGACTTCAAAATGCCGCTTTCCAACTGATAAATTGCTGCCATGATTCCACTTTCAGGATTTGTAAGCAGGGACTTTTTGACATCTTTCAAGTATTCTACAATGTGTTCCCGCAAAATCGGTCTTTCTACTTTGACTGTGTGATTATAATCCCACAAATCCCAAATGATAATTCCGATGCCAACAATCGGATCGATTAAACTTACTCCCAACTGACTAGCAACTGTACCGCCTGTTTTTGTGGCTACCTTGGCGGCGGCTTTGCTGGCGACTTTTGCCGTAACTTTGCTGCCAACTTTAGTTGCTACTCCCAAAATTAAGGGTTTAGCAACTAAGTAGCCGCTGCCGCCAACTAATACTTTTAATGATAAATTAGAGACATTTCCTTTGTCGCTAATTGTGGTGGCAATATCGTTCAGATATTTGTCCCACTGTACTTGCGGTATATTATAATTGTTTTGAACTACTTTCACATTCTTGCTAACTTCTGATATGTACAAATTAGCAGTATCTTGAGTGATTAATTGAAATCGCAGTTGAGCGTTTTTGGGTACCAGCACGCGGTTAGCAAATTCTCTTTGAAAGTCTTCGGTTAATTTTTCGGAAACAGCTTGAGAAGCTGCTGTCATATCAAATCTGTTGAGGACGGCAGATTTCACGAAATTAAAAGGTACGGTAAACTCCATCTTTTTTTGAGTGAAGTAATCAAAGTACCAATCGAGGAAACTATTGTCTACTCGTGCAATTACTTCGCTTTCCCATTTATCCAACTCTTTTGAGGCGAAAGTTTCTGCTGTTGTATGGGATTTTTGGATGGCGTTTTTAATGTCTTGGTTGACTTTGCTAAAATCGTGTGGCGGCGAGACTACAACTGCTGTGGTTCCGGTATTTGTTAGTGACTGGGAAATTAGAAAGTTACCGAATAGGGGAATGATGACTACTAAAATTACGATCGTCCAAATCATCGGTGTCACTGTTTTGATAAACTGACCGATAACTCTGAGACGTTCTGTTTTCTCTGAATAGCTAATTTCTTCCTTGTCTTGACTCATGGCGGTTTCTCAACAGATGAGAGTGGGGCTAGTTTCGATTATAGGCGATCGTACCTGCGATCGTGTTACGGGCGTGTGGCCTGGGATTCGGGAGGGGTTGGGGAAAAGTCCGCACGAAGCTATCTCTTTCGTGAATAGTAGGGAATCGCCCATTTTTTATTTTTGTGGGGGTGGTTTGAGTTGGCAGTTGTGTCAATATGATAGTGTGGCTGGCATCAAGAATCGACCTTGGCATAAAAGTCTTCGTCAGCTTGCTGGAAAGCAGGCCGAGCCATCAATCTTTCAGTGTAAACAGTTAAAATTGGCTGATTTTTCAGCATTCCCAATTTTAAAGCCCAGACGAGAACTCCGCCTGCAACAATATCAGCTATAGTAAATTGGTTTTCGACGAGGTAATCTTGATTTTTTACTGCCTCTGTGAGTGGTTGTGAAACGCGGTCAAACCATTCTTGTGCTTCCGGCGCTGAGCATTCTTGGGCTACTTTCTTGGGCAGCAATTTCTCTGGCAAGTGAGGCAAAACATTAAACATGAATTTTTCAACGGGGGGTTCGAGGGTTGCAACTGCATAAAAGAGCCACTGGTAGTAATAGCCTCGCGCTGGTGTCGAGAGTGCTGGCGCTAATTCTTTTTCTGGATATCGGTCAGCGAGGTAAGCACAAATAGCAGCCGACTCGAAGATGGTAACATCTCCATCGATTAAGACAGGTACTTTCCCATGAGGGTGCAGTTTTCGGTATTCTGGTTCTTTCATCACAGCCATCGTTGGTTTTACCAATTCATAAACAATCCCCATCTCTTCCAAACACCACCGAGGTCGCACTGCTCTTGTTGTAGGAATGTAATAAAGTTTCATAGTCTCTCAAAAATTTTTTACTTATGTTAAATTTTCATTCTTTTTGACTTCAGGTCTAAAATCTAAAATCTAAAATCTAAAATTGATTGACTTTGAGGGTTGACTTTTAACCTGCTTTACTTAACACAACCAGAATGTACTGGTCAAGACTAACCCCTTCCCTTTCCGCTTTTTCTGCTAAACTCAAATGTAGAGATTTAGGAATCTGTAAAGAGAGACTTCCGCTATACTCAACCTCCGTTGCAGGTAAAGGAATCTCATGTCCGCACTCATAAGCAGTCTCTATCCACAATTCCCTAGCTTCCTCAATGTTCTCCAGTGCTTCTGACAAAGTTTCTCCTACAGACATACAACCTGGAAGGTCTTTGATGAGGACTGTATAGCCTCCTTCTGGATCTGGGTAAAAACTTATAGCATATCTCAGGCTCAAGTAATATTCTAAAGATTTATTCTTCACTTCTATCTTCTGATTCATTGCTCCATTCCTCCAGTTTCAATAGCGCAACAATTTGCTTTACATATATTCCTTTTACCTTTTGACCGCCTTTTTTAGGAACTGTAATATTTAATCCATCAGCATTGACAAAAGTATGGTGACTTCCTTTCGATCGCTTTTCTTCAAATCCAAAAGCTGTTAGAATATAGCACACATCGTCAAAGCGCACTTCTGGTGGATTTGCTAAAAATTGTTCTACCAGTTTTCCTAACTTGCCCATGAAGTTTTACAGATGCTTGTACTATTCTAATAAACAAGGGCGGGCATTGCCCACCCTTGCTAGGAGTCCGGTGAAATTCAAAAATTAAACCTTCGCTTCATTCTTCACCAAATTACCCCAACCCAAATCCTTCAGCGAATTATTCCGGCGCAACGGACGAGTCACCAACTCCAGAATATCCCGCGCATTACCAAAACCGTGAATCTGAGCAAAAGTAAACTCAACAGACCACTTAGTATTAATTCCCCGCGCTTCCAAAGGATTAGCGTGAGCCATACCAGTAATCACCAAATCAATATTCTGCTCGTAAATCCGCTGCAACTGATTGTAATTGTCTGGTTTTTCCACAATCCGAGGAGTAGGAACTCCCATCTCGTGACAAGTCTTTTCTAACAACGCCAACTCGGCCGCCTGATAGCGCTTGTCCATGTAAGGAATGCCGATTTCCGGGCAATTCATGCCGCAGCGAATCAAGAAACGTGCTAAAGAAATCTCTAGCAAATTGTCGCCCATAAAGAAGACAGATTTGCCGCGAATTATTTGTAGGTAATCTTCCAAACCTGCCCAAATTTGCGCTTCCCGTTCGTCCAAACCTTTTGGTTCAATTCCCAACACTGAGCAAATCTTTTCAATCCAAGCGCGAGTTCCGTCAGGGCCGATCGGGAATGGCGCACCAATTAGCTTACACTTGCGGCGGCGCATCAACGTAGAAGCAGTACGCGACAAGAAGGGATTCATGCCCGATACATAATAGCCTTCTTCCAAGACTGGCAATTCAGTGTAGCGTTTGGAAGGAAGCCAACCGGAAACTTTGATTCCTTGCTTCTTCAATTCTAAGGTTAGCTGAGTAACAACCGGATCGGGCAAAGAACCGAAAAGTACCAGCGGTGTGTGCTTGACATATTCCGATTCATCTGCTGCAACTTCCTCTTTTTTCTTACCGAAATTCAGCAGTTGAGAGATAGCATTTCTTTCTTGCTTCTGAGCTTCTACAACAGGAGCTTTGTCAGGGCATTTAGCAGCCATCGCTGCTAAAACGGTATCTTCCCCTTGAGTAAAAGCGTAATCCAAGCCGTTAGCGCGGGCTGTGACGATGGGAATGCCAATTTCTGCTTCGAGTTTCGGCGCTAACCCTTCCAAATCCATTTTGATGATTTCGGTGGTGCAAGTGCCGATCCAGACAATTACACTGGGGTTACGATCGCGCTTAATTTGCAAACACAGCCGCTTCAACTCATCATAATCGTTTAACTGAGCGGAAATATCGCCTTCTTCCAACTCAGCCATCGCATAGCGAGGCTCAGCAAAAATCATCACGCCCATTGCGTTTTGCAAGAAATAGCCGCAAGTCTTGGTACCGATGACCAAGAAAAAGCTATCTTCAATTTTTTGATAAAGCCAAGCTACGCAGCTAATCGGACAAAATGTGTGATAATTTCCTGTTTCGCATTCAAAGTTTAAAGCTTCCGGTTCATTAGTAGTAATAGCAGTCATATCTCAAATCTTCTCCCTTTAAATTGTTTTTCTTCTCGAACAGGACTTGCGGCGGAGCGAGGAAACACCTGGATTTTGCGATCGTCTCGGTGCGATCGCCCAGGAGAGGAATAGGTTGTTTTTCCTCTCGTTCACGAACAGGCGCAGTGGCGATAAAACACCTGTTTTGCGCGATCGCGCTTTCGCAGCCAACAATAATATAAATACCTGATTTTGGGCTAATTCCTCTGAAAAATAGATGCAACAAACTCAATATTTCCGCAGCCGCAGCATCCTACATTTGAGCTAAAAAATTCTGCGCGAGGGCATACAATCCCTCACAGCAGGGATTTAGTTTTCTTCAACTCGCTAAGGCAAAAAGCCTTTTGGCAGTTGTGAGTTGGAGCTAATTAAAAATTAACAACTCGCAACTCACAACTCACAAATAGAGCGGGAAACTTCAAGACTAGGAGAGACTGGGGCGATCGCAACAACCTCACTTAAAATCAGATAAAAAGCCGGAAATTTCTTCATCCTCATCGTCGGAATCCAAATCGCCGAGACCTAGAGCATCTAAATCATCTTCGTCAGGATCTCCGGTAGTTGCTTCCCCCAGATCGTCAAGTCCGAGATCGTCGAGGTCATCGTCATCAGATACAGAGAAATCGTCAATACCGTCATCGTCCAAGTCCCCCAGATCCATGTCTAGGTCATCTGAGGTCGGTGCCCCAAACGGATCGGGTATTTCTTCGGCGACAAACTCTGCATCTTCTTCCCCAAACGGATCGGAAATCCCCGCTTCGAGATCTCCAGAGGTCAAAGTCCCAAATTGTGAGGCTTCTTCTTCGTCATCGTCGAGGTCGAGACCGTCCAAAGCCGAGGCTTCTTCTTCCTCGTCATCGCCGAGGCCGAGACCGCCCAAAGCCGAGGCTTCTTCTTCCTCGTCATCGCCGAGGTCGAGACCGCCCAAAGCCAAGGCTTCTTCTTCCTCATCGTCGCCCATATCAAAGTCAGATACGGCGTCTTCCTCATCGTCGCCCATATCAAAGTCAGATACGGCGTCTTCCTCGTCGTCTTCGAGACCGAGACCGTCCAAAGCCGAGGCTTCTTCCTCGTCATCGCCCATGTCGAAGTCGGAGACCGCTTCTTCCTCGTCATCGTCCATGTCGAAGTCTGAGACCGCTTCTTCCTCGTCATCGTCCATGTCGAAGTCTGAGACCGCTTCTTCCTCGTCATCGTCCATATCGAAGTCGGAGACCGCTTCTTCCTCGTCATCGCCCATGTCGAAGTCGGAGACCGCTTCTTCCTCAAACTCATCGAAGGATTCCTCCTCTGAGCTCAGTGCTGACGCTGCTGCTGCCAGACCGGCTGCTCCGGCGACTCCGGCGACTACTCCGGCTGCTGCCAAGGCAGCACCGCCCAATTTATTAGATTTGGCTGCGGCGGGTGCAGCAGTGCCAGTTTGAGCTGCTGCGGGTGCAGCAGTGGCAGTTTGAGGGACTGCGGGTGCAGTAGTTGCAGTTTGAGCTGCTGCGGGTGCAGTAGTTGCAGTTTGAGCTGCTGCGGGTGTTGGAGATTTGCCGGCCGTCTGCGGCACGATATTTGAGGGCATACCCAGCGCGATGTCCGGGTCAAAATTTAGTCCCAACACTTCGATCAGGCTGTCTGCATCCGGCTTGAGTTTTGAGAAGGGCAGCATTAATTGCTGGAGTTCCGGCTCCAGGGCAGCCGCAATTCCCAGGATGAGGTAAGAAACAGGCCTTTTCCCGCCGTCGGGTGTGGCGACCGTGTTGTCAGCCGTCATGTGCAGGAGCAGCCAAGCCCGATTTACCTGGTAGTAGTCCAACCACTTCTGTTTGAGAGCAACTGAAAAAGTATCAAAAAAAGCCATAACCTCTTTATCCTCATCCTGATCGCTAGACCTATTAAACCATCATCAGGTCTAGCTCATCTTCCTCCTTCTTGACCACCGGTTGCACTGGATTTAGATAAAAATCTGAAAGTAAGGCAAATAATTCGCGATCGGGCGTGTCGTTGGGCACTACTCCTTCGGGCATTGCCAAAATCTGGTCAGCGATGTTGAGGTAGTAATCGCAGACATAGTTGAGGGAAGGATCGCTTTCTGCCATCTCAAACAATGTTTTGCCTTTGACGCGAGAAACGCGAATGTCTTCAATCAGGGGCAGCACTTCCAGCACCGGCATCGGTACAGAGTCAATGTACTTGTCGATCAAGTCGCGCTTTGAGGTGCGGTTGCCAATTAAACCGGCGAGCCGCAACGGGTGAGTGCGGGCTTTTTCGCGGACTGAGGCGGCGATGCGGTTGGCTGCAAATAAAGCGTCGAACCCGTTGTCGGTAACAATCATGCAGTAATCGGCGTAGTTCAAGGGGGCTGCAAAACCGCCGCACACTACGTCACCGAGCACGTCGAACAGGATGATGTCGTATTCATCGAAGGCATTGAGTTCTTTGAGGAGTTTGACGGTTTCACCGACTACATAGCCGCCGCAGCCAGCTCCTGCGGGAGGGCCGCCTGCTTCTACGCAGTCAACGCCGCCGTAGCCTTTGTAGATGACATCTTCGGGCCAAACGTCTTCGTAGTGATAGTCCTTTTGCTGAAGGGTGTCAATAATTGTGGGGATCAAGAAGCCAGTGAGGGTAAATGTGCTGTCGTGCTTTGGATCGCAACCGATTTGCAAAACTTTCTTGCCGCGCTTGGCTAGGGCAACGGAGATGTTGCAGCTTGTTGTTGATTTACCAATTCCACCTTTTCCGTAAACTGCTAGTTTCACTCTTGGTTCTCCTATAGGTTTCTATCAAAACGATGAGGGCTGGGTTTTCATGCTTTTTTTCGATCGCCCAATTGCAATAGCCCAATTGCAATAGCCCAATTGCAATTCCCTTACTGTCAGTCGATTTGAGATTTCAGATTTGAGATTAAAGAATGGACTCCACAGATGAATCTGGGGCTTCTCTATAACTAAAATTTTCGATCTCGACGACTTTTGTTTGGGGCTTGTATCCGTCTTTGGGTTACGCCAATTTTGGACTCGGCCCTTAGTCACCTCGTTGAAAGCATTATTAGCTAACTTGCGATGAAAAGAAAGGGGGCGTCTCAATGAAAATGCTAGTAAATTTGTTTATTTTGCATCTTTGGGAATCTTAACTGGTTTTGGGATTTAAAAATCTATTTTTAGATTTTTTTTAGATTCTTAATTAATTTTAGGATATTTTTTTAATATAAAGAGGTACAAAAATAAAACAAAAATTAACTTGTCAAACAATCTGGGCTTTTGGCTTTGGGGCTAGGATGCAGGCAGTTGATGGCTTGTGCGGGTAACTGGAACGGGCACAAAGGCGCTAGTGGATGAGGCAAAGGAGATAGTGAGTTGGGCCCATTTGGGTCAGGGGAGGGCAAAGTGATGTTAGCTTTCGGCTGTGGCGGGTGATTTTGCTGGGGTTTTGAGTGTTGTGTAAAAAATTGTGAATTTTTAGGAATTGGCGGGTGAGGGGGAGATTGGGGGAGCGGGAGAGTGGGAGAGTTGGAGATTGGGAGAATATTATTTTTTTCCCAATGACTACTGATACCAGTTAAAAAAAAGAATGCAACTGTAGGCCCGCGCTCCAAACCACGAGCTTCCTCAGTGATTTCCAATTCTTCAATCGAAAATCTAAAATCGAAAATCTAAAATCGTATGGCTGCTGACTAATGACAACTGACGATCGGAATCTCGATCGCAAATTCAGTACCCTGTCCAGCTTCCGAAACGCAGTTGAGCCGCCCCCCGTGCTGTTCGACAACTAAATGGTAAGAAATCGACAGTCCCAACCCAGTGCCCTTGCCGACTGGCTTGGTAGTGAAAAACGGGTCAAATAATTGGCGGCGAATCTCCTCCGGTATGCCCCGCCCGTTGTCGGAAATGCGGATCGCCACAAAATCGTCGCCAACAACTTCTGTGCGAATTGTAATAGTGGGAAGAGTCAATGGAGAACTAGGATTTGACGGGAGTGAATTTTTCCCATCTCTCTTGGCCCATTCCCCTTTCTGGATTTCTTCATCCAAAGCATCAATAGCATTGCCGATAATATTCATGAACACCTGATTGATCTGACTGGCACAGCACTCGATGTGGGGCAAATTGCCATATTCTTTAATAATCTGGATAGGTGGATGTCCGCCGTGGGGTTTGAGCCGATGCTGCAAAATCAACAAAGTGGTTTCGAGTCCCTCGTGAATGTCAACGAGCTTGGTGTTAGATTGATCGGATCTGGAAAAATTACGCATCGACACAACTATTTGGCGGATGCGCTCGGTTCCTACTTGCATAGAAGACACGAGCTTAGATAAGTCTTCTACCAAAAAATCGATTTCCATCTCTGCTGCTGCTTCCCGAATTTCCGAGACTGGTTCCGGATAGTGCTGCTGATAAAGTCCCAAAAGTTGGAGCAATTCTTTGATGTAGTGGCTGGCGTGGGAAAGGTTGCCGTAGATAAAATTAACAGGATTGTTAATTTCGTGAGCGATACCGGCAATCATTTGTCCCAAAGAAGACATTTTTTCGGTTTGCACTAATTGAGTTTGAGTTTGCTGCAACTTTCGCACAGTTTGCTCTAATTGCTGTGCTTGATTTTTCAAGCAAGTTTGCTTTCGCCGCAGCACTTCTTCGACTCGCTGGCGCTTGATAATATCCCGTCTCAACAATTCATTGGATTCTAAAAGTTGAGCGGTGCGTTCTTCAACTTGTTTTTTTAAGTCGTCGTGAGCTTGGCGCAGGGCTTCTTGGGCCCGCTGCCGCTCTAAAATTTCTTGCTGCAAAAGTTCGTTGGCTTTCTGCAATTGGGTGGCTCGATCGTCCACGGCTTGTTGCAACAGCTCGATCGTCCCATACATTTCAGATTGGTTAAAAACTTGCGGCAAACTTGTCTGAGACACAACGCCCAAAAGTTCTCCCTGGCTGCCAACTACTACCAAACGGCGGACGCAGTGGCGCTGCATGGACTGGTGGACACTCCAGAGGGAATCGGCGGGAGATATGCAAAATAAAGGCGCACTCATGACTCTTGCTGCGGGGATTTCCGAGAGGTTTAATTCGAGGGCGTGAAACTGCACGATGTCGCGCTCGGTGACAATGCCGATCGGAATTTGGTAATTTTGTGTTGGTACGATCGCCCGATCGGGATGCTGAGTTTGGTCTTGTACAATGACGACGGAACTAACTCGATGCTTGACCATGAGCTGGGCTAAATCGAGGGCTGAGGCAGTTGTTGGGGCCCAAATGACTTCTTTCGTCATCACATCTGCTGCACAGCGCAAATTGGTTAGCAAGTTAATCGGTTGCAGAGCTTCGTGAATGGCTTCGCGGGTGATGATGCCGACAAGTCGCGAGTCGTCGTCCACTACGGGCAAATGCCGGATCTGGTGCTGGCGCAACGTGAACATAGCTGTGAAAATATCTTGAGACTCGGATTGTTTGAGGGTAATGGGCGATCGAGTCATTACGTCAGCAATTGTCAGTCCGACTGTACAAGCTGCGACGGTAGTTAGCTTGACGATATCCCGTTCTGTAAAAATGCCGATCGGTCGATTATCTTCGACGACTAAGACGCAACTGCGCTTGGCTGCGCTAGCAACAGCGTTTTGTTTTTCCCCACAAAGCTGACAGGAGACGCGCATCGGGTTCATGAGAGCCAACACTTGGGCGATCGGGGTTTCTGGAGCCACGGTGAGGGGGTGGCGGTCGATCGCCCGATCTAAAGGTGACGAGTAGAGCGGCCGGCTGTTGGGGCGTACAGCGGGTTCTGATGATTTAATTACTGGCAACTGCGGGGCTGAATCTCGGAAATGTTGTAATTTTTCTTCTTGTAGCATGATTATTAATTTTAGTTAATGAATTGTTACAATTTTTGAGACTTGGGTTGGCAGACTTAGCATTAATTAAGCGGGTGACAGATGCTCGATCGCCTAAAATCTGATTGCTAGAACACTCTTATTTAATTTTTATTTTTTAAATCCTATGTCGTGGACTCCCTTAAGTCATCGAATTCATCACTTGCCGCTTATCCTTGCGGGCCCGATTTTGCGCCGGACTGAAAGTAGGGCCGTGACAGTTTGGGTGGCTCTGAAAGCACCCCGCCAAGTCGAACTCAAGGTTTATTCGACTGAGGGCGGCACCGGCGAAATTGTCGATCGGCCCTTGCTCCAAGGTGCGAGCTCTACCGTGCAGCTCGGCAAATACCTGCACGTAGTCGCGGTGACTGCTAAACCAATTAATAGCAACCTCTTGACATCTGGGCAAATTTATGCTTATGACATCAAGTTTACTGGGAGTAGCGAGTCGCCGTCGGCGGGTGCAGTCCCAGAAAATGAGACAGAAAATCTCATTTCTTGCCTTTGGCCTGCCGCCCCAGATTTATCGGCTTTGGGGCCGGAGACGATTAGTTATTTCGCTCACCAGTTGCCCACTTTTGCCCTGCCGCCGCAGGATTTAAACTATTTGCGTATCGTTCACGGTTCTTGTCGCAAGCCCCACGGAGACGGCAGAGATGCGCTGCCAATCTTGGATAATTCGATCGAACAGTTTGCTGGAACGGCAAATAGCAGGCCCCACCAACTGTTTTTAACGGGCGACCAAATTTACGGCGACGACGTTGCCGATGCCATGCTGTGGGCCTTGACTGACGCTGGCGATACACTGTTGGGCTGGGAAGAAAGTCTACCCCTGATGGATGATGCCCAAATAAAAAAGAATTTGTGTATCAGTATACCTAAAAATTCGGAAAACGAAACTGCACTTGGCCAAGAGAGGGAAATTTTTAGAGAGTCGCCAATTCAGAAACCGTCTGATGCTGAGTATCAGTCCAAAAAACCAATTGAGTTACAGCCGGGGACTCGCAGCGATATTGCCAGAGATTTTGGCGGCTTTACGGCGATGTTGGTGAATAAACCCAACAATGCTAAAAGTCACTTGTTTAGCTTGGGCGAATATTATGCGATGTATTTGTTAGTTTGGTCGCCGGTACTCTGGTGTACGAGTTTTCCGAAGGGTAAGGATATTTGTCCAAATTCTAAGCAGGCAAAAGTCTGGGATAGAGAAGTTGTTGAACTTAACGGTTTTGCTCGCAATTTGTGGAGGGTGAGGAGGGCGCTAGCAAATATTCCTAGTTATATGATTTGCGACGACCATGATGTTAGCGACGATTTTTATTTGAACCGAGAGTGGTGTTACCGGGTGCTGGGGAAGCCGCTGGGCCGCCGCGTGGTGCAGAATGCTTTGCTGGCTTACGCTGTGTTTCAGGCTTGGGGAAATACGCCTGCACAGTTTGATCGCGAAAAACCGGGAGATAAATTATTAAAGGCTGCTGAAAAATGGTCAGATTCGGCGGGGACTGATGTTTCTGCTTGGGAGGAGGCGGCTTCGTATTTGGGAATTCCAAGACTCGAGCCGAAAACTCATTTGCCTAAGTTGAAATTAGATGAAGATGTTTTTATTTTGGATCGGGATGGCGAGGGTGTAAGTGAGGTTTTGAATTGGCATTTTACTGTGAGAAGTTTTAAGCACGAGGTGATTGTGCTGGATACGCGGAGTTGCCGGGGGTATCCGGTGAAAAGCGCGATCGATCCACCGATGCTTTTGACTCACAAAGGTTTTGAGGAGCAAATTCAGCAGCCTTTGAAGGAGACTGCTTTGCTGAACAAAACTGGGGAGTTTGAGATTGAGGTGACTCTGGTAGTTGTGCCGACAAATTTGGTGGGTTTGTCGATTATTGATGCGGTGCAAAAGTGGGATGTGGAACAGGGGAAGGTTTTTAATAGTGATGCGGGGGATGCTTGGAATTTTCATGAGTTAGCTTTTGTAAAGCTGTTGTCGGAGTTTTTTAAGCAGCGCGATCGGGTGATTGTGTTGACGGGGGATATTCACTATGCTGCTGCTGTGCGACTGAGTTATTGGTCTGATTGTCATTTTGGCGATTCTCGATCGAATATTGAGCCTTTGAAGGGGGAGAATGATCGGTCAAATTGTCAAAATTCTGTGTTGGCGCAGTTGACTGCTAGTGCTTTGATCAATGAGGAGTGGACAACGCATTTAGTTCATACTAAGATTAAGTCGCTGTTTCCTGAGCGATCGCACGAATGTTTGGGATGGAATGAGCCGCTGGAATTAATGAAGATTTCGAGGGGTGGCAGAAAGAAGGCTATGGCGGCTGCTGTCAGAAATAGACAATCTCTGCCTGATTGGGGCTATCGGATTGACTGGATTAAACGGCAAAGAGCTCGGGTATTTTTGCTGCTAGAAAAGGGAACTGCGTCAGATAGATCGCATAAAAATAAACAATTGTCACTGCTGCATAGGTTGTGGAATTTTATATCGCTGTTGTGGCGCAATCGCTGGCTGCAAGAGGGTGATGAGATTGTGGGATATAGCAATATTGCGATCGTCAGTTTTCAGTGGCCTGCTGAGGGTGATGGGGAGAAAGCGGTGATGCAAAATGTTTATTGGCGGCCTCTTTGGGAGCCGGATAGTGTAGTTTATAGTCAATATTTTGTGCCACTGGGATTGGATGAGGATGATTAGATTCACGATTTCTCGAAGAAGTCGGGGATTTCGATACGGGTACAATATTGTGATGAGTTTGTGGCCGTGTCCGCCGGGGGTTGAAACCCCAGTCTCATAGCTAAATTCGGTTGGAACTGAGAGGCTACACCATTCTCGCTTAACAGGCAAGATGCCTGTTCCACAAAAATTCAATGTTCTTGTGGAACAGGCATCTTGCCTGTTCATAAAAGATTTATCGAGAATGGTGCAAGATGTCAGTTGGAACTGAGATGTTTCACCATTCTCGCTTAACAGGCAAGATGCCTGTTCCACAAAGAATAAGTTTTCTTGTGGCGAGTCGCAGAATTTCCATAGCCAGCCGACTTGATCAACCAGTTGAAGACCATACGCAAAAAGTCCGGGGCCAACTTGGCAGATATGGAAGTCGTTTTGGATATATTAGAAAACCCATCAGCACGAAAGTTCAGCGGAAAAATAACCTTCTTGCTGTGCGATGAACGTGAAGCCCTTGATGGATATAGGAGAGAATAGAAAGCCCGTGACGAGATTTGAACTCGTGACTTCCTCCTTACCAAGGAGGTACTCTACCACTGAGTTACACGGGCATAAAAAATTAAGAACCTCCAATTAAAAAATTAATTTTTAATTCTTAAATTTTAACTTTTTATTAAATTGAGGTGGGCCGAGCTAGATTTGAACTAGCGTAGGCGTAGCCAGCGGATTTACAGTCCGCCCCCATTAACCACTCGGGCATCGACCCATTTCCATCACAGTTATACATCCTAGCACCAGAATCTTTATTTGCAACATTATATTTAAAACTCTAATCATTAAGCTGAGAACACATAAGTGAGTTAGGGGCATAGGGGAAAATTGAACACTGTTTAAGGTGTGCATTGCTAAGTCTAGGCTGGGTGCCCGCCCGGAGCACCCTAAGTCTAGACTAAGAGGAAATTCCTAATTCACTAATTCCCCGGTTTCTTGCAGGGAGTGCAGGCGGCGGTAAATACCTTGTTGACTCAAAAGTTCTTCGTGGCTGCCAACTTCGAGGATTCTACCGCCGTCGAGTACGACGATCGCATCGGCTTCGCGAATTGTACTCAGTCTGTGGGCAATAATTATGGTGGTGCGCGTACCGAGGATATTTCGCATGGCTATCTGGATAGATCGCTCGCTTTCATAGTCCAAACTAGAAGTAGCCTCATCAAAAATTAGCACATCCGGCTCCACCAACAGCGCCCTCGCAATCCCCAACCGCTGCCTCTGACCGCCAGACAACCGCATTCCTCTCTCCCCGACCACGGTATAGTAACCTTGGGGCAACAGCCGCACAAAATCGTCTACTTTGGCGATGCGACAAGCATCCTCAACTTGCTCGAAAGTTGCATTTCGGTTTCCGTAAGTCAGATTTTCCAGCAAAGTACCGTTAAAAACGTCTACTTCTTGGTGGACAATCGCTAAACGCTGCCGGTAGCGAGTCACGTCTAAGCTGCAAATGTCTTCGCCGTCGATCAGAATGCGGCCGGAGTTTGGTTCAAAGTAGCGAAACAGAAGTTTAACTAAAGTCGATTTGCCGGAACCCGATCGCCCGACTAATGCTACAGTTTGACGGGGATGAATCAATAAATTCACATCCTGCAAAACCGGTTTTTGACTGTCGTACCCGAAGGTCAAACCGCTGAACTCAACTTTGCCGGTAAATTTATAAGGCGACGCCGATCGAGCATTTTCTGCTAAATTAACCGCATCAACACCGTCTGGCGTTTGCATAAACTCGTGGAACCGGATCATTGAAGAATAACGCCGCGCCAATAATTCGGCGATAATGCTAATCGGACGTAGTTGGGAATATGCCATGCTTGCCAGGGTGTAGACGGTAACAAAATATCCGAGGGAAATTTTGCCTGCAACCGTGGCTGCTAGGCTAAAACCAAGAACTGAAAACAAACACAACTGGACGATCGTCTGCTGGTATGTTCCCAGGGTGACGTATCCTTTGTGAATGCGGTTGAGCACGACTTTTAATTCGCGATCAAGTCTGGTGGTTTGCCTTTTGAGTTCATCGCTTTCTGTCGCAAAAGCTTTGACTGTTTTGATGTTGGTGATAATTTCCGAGTTGCGGCTTTCGGTATCTTCGATGTATTCATCCAGTTTTTCTTCCCGCGCAGTCACCTGTTGCAGGCCTTTGAGGGTGAAACTGAGGATAAATAGGAATGAAACCAAAATTAATAAGCCAATCCGCCACTCAATTAAGCAGATAACGGCAAAAATGCCGATTAAGCGGACGACTTCGGGGATGAATTCGCCAGCAATTTCTGGGTAAGTCCAAGTATGGTTGGCGATGCCTTTGGCGATGCGGCTGGCAATCCGTCCGGCGTTGTTTTCGTCGTAGAATTCTAGGGGTAAGGTGAGGATTTTGCCGATCGCACTTCTCATTTGATCGCGCCTTGCCCTCAATGGTATCGCCCAGTGAAACCAATTTCCCACCCAAGGCTGTACCGGTGCTTTGGCGACTGTTACCAGAAAAATTATGCCCAGCAAGACGGATAGCGATAATATTTTGTTGGGTGAGTGCTGGGTAACAGAGGCGATCGCTGTTATGAGTTTTTGCGTTACTGTATCTGTAGGTTGACTCGACAATACGTTTAATATTTGACCGATCGCGTAAGGAACAAGCAAATCGGCTAGTGCCAAAACGCTGGATGCCCCTATGCTGTAAACTGAGATTTTCCAGTAGCGACTGTAGTATTGGAAGATGTCCTGAAAGCTTGCCATAAATTTGTGTTGAGATACAACCCTTGCAAACACTTGCATCTAAAATTGCGCTCTTGGCGCGCTTTGTTTACAAGTGTACTACAAAAGTAGTTGATCGGGGAGTCATCTCGGCTCATGCTAGCGACTAGCCCGATCGGGTGATTTATGGCAATTCTTTGATCGTCAGCGATCGATCCGCATTCCTGAGCAAGAAATTCAAGATAAAGGGCAAAAAAATGCAAAAGACAGAATTTTTCTTAAATTCTGCCTTCTGAGCAAGACCTGATAAGTTTTACGTTTGAGCAGTCTGTTAGCTGAAGGTGTAGGCTGATTGCAGCGCCCACCAGATCAAGAAGCCGATTCCGCCGGCAATGACAATCGCCGAAATGGCGATCGCTATAGGACTGTCAGCTCCCTTGAACTTCATGATTCCGCGATTTAAATCTGACATGACAGTGTTCTCCCACAATTCCAGCTTGATTGTAGCTTTGCCGTCGGCCGATGGCGGTCAATTTTCACGGCAATTACTGATTTGGTTAATGATCTGGCTGCTGAAATTGCAGGTGGGGACTGGGTTTGGGGAGGTTTTACTGGGTTTGTGAAAAAAACTTACTAAAAAGACTTGACAAATTTAGAGAATTGAGACAATATTGTTAATACCGCAGGAAATGCGGGTGTAGCTCAGTGGTAGAGCGTCACCTTGCCAAGGTGAATGTCGCGCGTTCGAATCGCGTCACCCGCTTTAGAAGATAAAAAAATCAAGGAAACCGAAAAGTATATCAAGAAAGTTTTCGGTATAGTCCTAATGATGGTTGAAAATACTTAAGTTAGTGGTAAGATTGAATCCAGAACTTGCAAGTCAAAATTGCCGATCGGGCGATATCTCGGAACAGGCAGTTGAAAGCCTCGCTAGGGCAGAATTGACAAGTTTGATTAAGTGGATATGTTAACGATTATTTTTGCAAAAACGCTTTTTTTATCCGATCGCTAGTGCCATCTCAAAAAGCTCCAAAGATTGACTTAAACGATGAGTACCCCTGTCCTTGCCGGCGCCGGGGTCGTCTAGTACCCATAACGTTGACAGAAGCCTTTGGCTGCAACCGCTGTCAACAAATATTTGTATTGGACGAAAGTGGATACGTGATCGAGCAACTATCAACGAACTATCCTTACAAGCAGGCTTGGCGGTGGACGGGCAACCAGTGGAACAGAGCGCATCCGGGTTTGAAGGCCCATTATTTGCCACTGGCTTTGGGTATGATATTGGTACCGCTAGTGATTTGGTTGCCCTTGGCGCTGCACTCGCCGGGCCCGAATATTATTCTGTGGGCAATGGTCGCCGTGCTGCTAGCAATGCTGCCGGCGCTGATGGTATGGCTGGCTTATAGGCGTTAGCTAGATGATAATAGAGGATTTCACCCATTCATCAGATGCCGCAAATGTCGCGCGTCGCGCTTATCAAGCTTCTTTGGAGTTGGCTGCGACAAAGAGTGCCGATCGCGCGGCAGCTTTGCAGGCGATGGCGGGCTCGCTGAAACGGCGGCAAAATGACATTTTAGAAGCAAATACTCTGGATCTAGAAGCAAGTCGGGACATGGCGATTCCGGAGTTGATCGTGGAGTGGCTGAAGCTGACGCCGGAACGGATCAAGACAACTGTGCAAATTCTGGAACGGTTGGGGGAAATGCCAGATCCGATCGGCAGGGTGATCAATGCTTCTTATCAGGTAGATCGCTGTCAGGTTTACTGTCAGTCGCTACCACTGGGGGCGATCGCTCTAATTTACGAGGCGTTTCCCGAGTTGGGGGCGATCGCCGCGGGTTTGTCTCTCAAAAGCGCTAACAGTTTGATTCTTAAAGGCGGCAGCGAAAGCTGGCAAACTAATACAGTAATTGGAGAAGCTTTGATTTCGGCGATCGATGAGGTCGGTTTGCCATCGGGATGTTTGCAGGTACTGCCGCCGGATCGGGGCGCTTCGATCAGAGAATTGGTCACTCAAGACCAATATCTCAATTTAATTATTCCCTACGGCAGGCCAAGTTTGGTGCAGCAGGTGGTAAGGTTGTGTACAGCACCAGTTTTGAGGTCGGCAATGGGAAATTGTTACCTTTATTGGTCACCGACTGGTAGTTTGGAGATGGCAAGGTGGATGATTTTGGACAGCCATCAAAGCGTTCCCGATCCGGTTAACGCGATCGAGAAAGTGCTGATCGATCGCAACCAAAAGCCTTCTTCCTTAGTCAGGCTGTGGAACAGTTTAAAAGAAAAAGGCTTTCAAATTAGCGCAGATGCGGATCTGGTCGCAGATTTCCCAGAGTTGAAGCTGGCGGAACCATACGAGTGGACTCAACCGTATTTAAACAAAACGATCGCGTTTAAAGTTGTCGATAGTTTAGAGATTGCGATCGGCTGGATCAACCGCTACAGCAGTGGCCACGCTGACTGCATTGCCACTGAATCTTACTTAGAAAGCCGCCAATTTGCTCTGGATGTTAACAGCGCCTCAACTTTTATCAATGCCTCACCTCGGTTTTGGCGCTATCAAAATCGGGGAGATGCGATATTTTTGGGAATGTCCAACCAAAAAGGTTATCGTCGGGGATTGATCGGGTTAGATACGCTGACGACAATTAAAGAAATTGTTCAGGGAAACGGACTTTTTTAATCTGATAGGTTATTTAGGATTGGTTATTAGGATTAAACCAAACTGAAAAGTGGGAAAGTATTATCGATGCGTAAGCCTTTATAAGGCTTTAATAGTTGTTGGCAAAATTTTATTAAGGAAATAAAATAATATCTTTGTACAACAATTAGGCATCTTTGATCGCAAGTAATTTAGTCACAAGTTCCCGGAACGACACCGTGGACACAGATAAAATTTCCCCGTGCCGACAATAATCCCGCGATTCATTTGTTTTAGGTCAATCTAAAATCGGTAGTGGCTCTAATTAAATTTAGAAAGTTATTAACTCAAATGAAAATACTCTTAGCGATAACATGAAATCCAAAAAATTACTCAATACTCTAGACAAGACGGCAACGCCGACTTTAGGCGAAGAAACGCTACTTCACCACTCGGTATATGTGAAAAAATTGCGTCCGCTGCTGCCGTCAGATGCCTTTGAACCAGATCCCAGCAAGTTAGCAATACTATTCATCAACGCGGCTATTTTATTGCTGGGATGGGGAATTGCTGCTAATCTCGATCGCTGGCCTGTCTATCTTTTAGGGCTTTACTTACCTTTAGCCGTCATCATGGGCAATAGTATCATAGTTTTGCTATTTAGCTCCCACGATTTGATGCACGGTAGCGTTCAGAAAAAGTCGCGCCTCACTTATCCGATCGCCTTTTTGGGACTAAGTATGCTGTTTATGCCGCCTACTCAGTGGAAAAATCTGCACAACCTGGTACATCATAATAACACGAATTCTTTGGCCGACCCCGATCGCAACTATCTGTACCAGCAACCAGATACTTGGGGAAAATGGATTCAAAATCTGTTTGTACCGTCGGTAGAAGTCAATCCGGTGTGGTTAATGGTAGGGATGGCCGGTTCGTGGTTAGTGCATAATTTCCGCAATCTCACCTCGGTACTGTTATTTAACGATAAATCTGTCGATTACGTACCGGCTGCCTTTACAGTTAGTCCTAAAGATAGATTGACAATCGCATTTGAATGTCTGGGAATTTTAGGAATTCATGCGAGCATTTTGTTCTACCTAAATTTTCATCCGCTCAAAATAGCTCTTGCGTACTTTTTGCCGATCGCAATTGGTCATGCAGGCGCAATGTTTTACATCTATACCAACCACATGGGTTGCCGGATGACCGCCATTAATGACCCGCTGATCAACAGTATGTCAGTGCGGGTTCCTAAAATATTTGACCTGCTGCACTTGAATTTTTCTTACCACACAGAACATCATATTTTCCCCAGCATGAATTCAGACTATTATCCGATGGTGCAAGAGTTGTTGCAAACTCACTATCCCGATCGCCTGAATTTAATAGATGCTGGAGAAGCTTGGCGGTTGCTGATGCAAACACCACGGCATTACAAAGATGAAGTCACATTCACTGATTCTGCGGGTACAATGGCGGTGAATTGCTCGATTGTTGAAGACTATAAAAGCTGAGAATTCGCATTGGATCTACATCTTACACAATTCTTAAGAACAGGCTTTCCGGCCTGTTCCACAAAGAATGAATTTTATTTTGGGGAGTAGGGGTTGGGCGTCTCGCCAACCCCAAAAATACACTCCTACATACTGATGCTATTTAGTACCAACGAAGGCTTGAGAGCAATGTAAGGGATTACTCGTTTTTGATTGTTAGCATCAATTTTTTGTTCTGCCATATTCAAATTTTGCTGGAACTGTCTGGCTAAAAGTTGGTTCGGCGTTCCCGCAAAAACTTCGTCGAAGCTCATCCGGTAGAGTTCTCGGAAAGATTTATCGTAATAACCCAAGCGGTCATATCGATAAGCTGACAAAATAAACAGAATTTTCAGTTGTTCAGCCGCTCGCTTGTACGGAGGAAGCAACCGTAAAATATCCTTTTCCGTAATCACTTCGAGAGTACCCGAAGCCGTAATTCTAGGAATGTCCCGGTAGGCTGCCAAGGGCATATTTGCCGCAAAACTCATGTATTCATACTGGGGAAAATTGACTGCTGAATGCTGGGGGCCGCAGGTAAAAATTATAGTTGTGACAATTTGAATTAATTGTTCAACTGTGTTGATTTTGCTGGGCATTCCTTTGACTTTACCGCCATTATCAGACGCTAATTCTTGAGCCCAGGTTTGCAGTTCCACATCTTGTACGATCGCGATCTCCGTCGGGTAAAAGAATTTCAGATAGCCCGATACAAAGGTTTCGATCGCATTCCACAGCAGCAATCCATCATCTCGGTAAGGATAGTGAGGCAGTTGATTTGGATCGTCCATGCCCCGATTTTTCAGTTCGGTTGGGAAGGCAAATTGATCCAGACTCCAGTTACTGCAAGCCTCTCTAGCTATTTCCATTGTCTCTGGCAAGCTACCGCTTAGCAAGTCATCGACTGGCCCGCCCGGAGCGATCAAATAAGAACGCGCCAGCTCGTTGTTAGTCAACATAAACCGAAAGTGCGGTTTCAGCAGCAGGCTAAGGGGGTGATTTTTAGCCAACTGTCGGGCGGTGACGATCGCGATTGGTTCCATCACCAAATGAGTTCGACCTAAATGCGAACTCATTTCGTGGTGATTGGCATCTGCTACTTGCACGCAGAGTTTCGCAAACAGCCAATCCACAGGAGGATCGAACGAGGTGTAAAGATGGCTATTTGGGGTCGGATCTAGTTGAATGGCGATCGGCACCAGTTCACCGCGATCGCGGATTCCCGTCCACCGCCAAGCGAAAAAAGCTCGCGGTTTTGGCAAGAATTTTCTGCCTTTTTCATAGCTGCCGCCTCCAATTTTTGAAGGCGCGCGATAGTGTTGGTCGCTACCCGTATAATCGGCAATGTAAATGTTTTTTTGTTGCAACTCTTGGCCCAGATCGAATAATGGGTGAAAGCTGGAAATTTGTGCCAGTGTTTGCGCCCGAGGATCGCCGGCATCTAACAAACGAAGCATCATCGGATTTGCTCCAGACAGGCGCTGTTCTGCAAAAGAGCGATCGGTTTGGTAGATTTTGGCAACAGCAGGTAGCGGCAGCAGAGTAAACAAATCTTCATAGTCTTGGAGGTCGTCGAGAGGATCGAGAAAACTTCTCGAATCGGCCGCCAGCATATTTCCTGGAAGTTCCGATGTTGCTAGTATCCGCTCTCCAATATACTTGCTCGAAAAGTTCTCGACTGGTGGCACATCTTTCAATAATGCCAAAGGTGATAAACTCTCATGGTCAAACTGATAAGCTTGTTGCTGGCGATTCAAGGAATCGCGGCGCTGTTCTTGGTTCGGGTCGTCTTGAGGAAGAGAAGGTTTCATATTGTCTACCATTGTATAAATCAACTCTCTTTTTGTAGTAAAATCTCGGACATCATCACTACCGATCGAGGATGGAATTTAAAAAGTATTGTGCAGGCTCACGCTTGATATACATCTTATTCACCGAGGAATAATCTTATTCCGGATTTTTTTAAATTTAGAAAAATTTTTCAAAAGAAGGCAACACTTCTCGATCGCCCTAAATCTAGATTGAAAGGTTTCATTCTCCCGATAAGTAGCTCGCACTCAAGAACCCCGACTTCTTTGAGATGTCGGGGTTCGGGGTGTTCTGTTTTTTGAGCTGGGCCTACGGATTAGCGATTAGGCATGAGTCATTAAATATTGACCGTTGCCGTTATATTCGCCGTCGCAACTCGCGAAATTAGCCACAAACCAAATTAAGTAAAACCGCCAAATTCGACGAAATTTGGCATAGTCGATGCCGTAGTCTAAATCTTTGACTATTGCCTGAGAATCGTCAAAGTTTTTCAGCCAGTTAGCAAAGGTGGTGGAGTAATTGTATCCGTTGAGATACCATCTTTGAATTGTTTTGAGGTCTTTATTGTGGCTAGGAACGGCATCGTATTTCCAGTAACGGCCGTGGGGAAAAATGTATTTGTGGGTGAAAACGCTGGATATATTGTTGGGGGTGCGAACTGTGATGATATGAATGAAAACTTTGCCGTTATCCTTCAGGAAAGAGGCGAGTTTTTGGAAAGCCTTTGTTAAATTACCTACATGACAAAAAACTCCGATGGAGAGAATTTTGTCAAATTTTGTCTCGAAGTTGGCGTCGTTCAAATCGCCTTCATATAGGGTAAAGCGACCGGAACTAAGGTAGCTTTCGCGGTCTTCCATCTTGTGCCGCATATACTCGCATTGGTGGTGGCTGAGGTTAATGCCAGTAAAGGTGACATTGGGGAATTTGGAAAGAATGTAATTGGGAACGCAACCCCAACCGCAGCCAAAGTCTAAAATATTGTCGCCATCTTGAATCTCTAGCTTTTCAATCACATCATCAATCATCTGCATTTGCGCTTGTTCAAGGTTGGCGGCTCCTTTTTCCCACAATCCCATGCTGTATTTAGGATAAATGAGTTTTCCATCGCCTAACATCGGATTCAGCATTGCTTGAGGTAAGTCGTACTGAATCTTCATTAAATCCCGCGGCCCTTCGGCTGTATGGTCTGTTTCTTTTAGTACCCATTCGTAGGGTGCAAGCAGGGACGGGAAATGCTTAAAAAAGACGGGCATACAGGTATCAAAAAGCGATCGCAATACTGAATCTGGGACTTCTAATCCGTTGATGTAAGACTCTGCTACTGCCATTTGTACCGTGTTAACTGCACTGACTGCGAGGCGGGTTGCTGCGTAGGCGATCGGACTTTTGCTATGTACATCTCCCACGATGGGAATGTGTTTTTCGATGCTTTGTAGGGCTGTTGATGAAGTCATGGCTATACTGGTTTTAAAGATGCTGCTATTCTATCTCACGAAAATTGGGTGGTTGTTAGAGGGCAAAAAAGCTGAAACTATTGCCAAGTAAGGTTTCCACAGCAAAACTTCCCAAAATCATAAAAATCTATGGCGGTTGAGGGGGATTTGATAACGGATTTATCGGGGTTTGGGGGATCGGAATTTTATTAAGAATTATGTCAGTCTATTTTAGATTTTAGATTTTAGATTTTAGATTTACTCCACAGCTTGAATGGGGGTACTTTCACGGTGCGATGGCGATTTTAGTGTTCAGTTATACCATTCTAGATTTTAGAATTGAGAATGAATGATCAGCTAAGAGTGGGACTATTGCCTAGAGTTGCATTCTTTTTTTAAACTGGTGTCAGTTGGGCGGTTGAGCTGACGAAACGAGAAGCAAATGCCGATCGCGACTTATAGTTAAGGAATCAGGGGATACAGAAAAAATGCCGAGAAACCGGGTTTGCATACAGGTTCGCTGCAATAACAGATGTCCGCGAGATTCCTCGCTAATTAACTAGACGCGCCACATATGCCACAGATTCACTATCTGCCGGACGATCGCACGATCGAGATAGACGACGACGATATAATTCTCGAAGCTTCCCTGCGTGCCGACATTCCCCACACCCACATCTGCGGCGGTAGCGCCCGATGTTCGACTTGCCGGGTATTGATTGTCGAAGGTTTGGAATTTTGCTCTCCGCGTACTTCGCCGGAAGAGGAACTTGCCAAAAAATTGCGTTTAGAACCGGAAATTAGGCTGGCTTGTCAGACACAGGTTGCGGGCGGCAAGGTGATTTTGCGCCGATTGGCGATCGATTCTGAAGACTTGGAATCATTTAACGACGAAATGGCGGGCAAGTCAATTTCTGCTCCTGTGGGTCAAGAGAAAAAAATAGCAATTTTGTTTGCGGATATTCGAGGATTTACGCCTTTTGCAGAATCGCTGTTGCCCTACGATGTAATTTATGTTTTAAATCGCTATTTCCAAAAAATGGGTTATGTGATCAACCGCAATGGCGGGATGATTAATAATTACATGGGAGATGGTTTTATGGCGCTGTTTGGGTTGGAAAATCCCGACAAAGCGGCGGAACAAGCAGTGAGGGCTGGGGTGGAGATGCTGGAGGAACTAGAGAAACTCAATCCCTATTTTGAGACTTTATACCGTCACCGATTGCGGATTGGGATTGGCATTCACTGCGGGTGGGTGGTTGTGGGGAATTTGGGGGCATCGAAGAGTCAAACAGTTACGGCGATCGGGGATGCGGTGAATTTGGCCAGCCGGATCGAGGCTGCTAACAAGAAAGTGGGAACAAGTTTACTGATTTCCGAGGAGACTTATCAGGAAGTTAAGGAATTGGCGATCGTCGATCGGTGCGTATCCGTGCCAATTCCGGGGAAAAGTGGCGAATATCCGCTGTATGAAGTAATCGGGATGCCGCCACTGCCCGTAGAAATCGAAGAAGTTTCTGAGGTAAGGGAAGGTTCTATTTGGCAAAGTATTGTCAATAAATTGCTGGCTTTGTATGCTGCGGCTTACAATTGGATCAGGAAAATTTGGAATCAAATCAGAAAACTATAGAGCCACTTTTTTGAGTTTTGTTATTCCCTCGATAAGATGAATATTCCAAAGTCAATAGTTCGCATTTTTGTAATGCTTCCGAACGGTCAGATAGGGGCACAACTTCGAGATAATATTCCAGGTATTGCCAGTCAAGGAATGCTTTCTACTTTTGGTGGTGGCGTGGACATTGGAGAAAGTCCACAGCAGGCAGCAGTGCGAGAAATGGAGGAAGAAACTTGCCTCACAATCAATGATTACACAATGGAATTTATCGCAACTTTTACTCACCAAAAGACCCAAAATGATACAAAAATTTTACAAAAAAACCATCTGTTTTTGGCTATAGTTAGCGATTGTGATAAAATAGAAATCAAAGAAGGTGTGGGTTTGGTAGTTTTGAGAAAAGATGTAGACTTTGAAAAAGTCAACGCAGGTGAAGGTACTCAAATGGCTTGGAAATTGTTGCAGGAATATTTAAAATCAAAAACCACACACGACCTTTTCGCCGCCAGGGGACTGAAACTTTAATAGAGAACTTCTGTACTATGTTGTCCAATACGAATTCAGATTACGAAGCATTACTACAGCGGGCGATCGTGATCGCCGCAAAAGCTCATGAGGGGCAGGTTGATAAGGCAGGCAATCCCTATCTCGATCATCCGCTATTTGTGATGGAGAATGTAAATTCTCTAGAGCAGAAAATCGTAGCGGTTCTACACGATGCTGTCGAAGATTCTGAACTTACACTTGAGCAACTTAGAAGCGAAGGTTTTCCTGAAGTTATCGTCTCGGCGATCGAGGCGATTACCAAAATAGAAGGAGAAGTTTATGCAGCTTATTTAGAACGTGTGATTGCCAACCCGATCGCACTGCGAGTCAAAATCGCTGATGTTACTCATAACCTTGATATTCGTCGCATCTCCAATCCCACAGAGGCAGATTTTCAACGCATTGCAAAATACAAAAAAGTCCTCAGTCAGTTGCGTAGCGCCCTAAACTAATTATTTGTTTAATAAAGTGAAAATAAGTAATTTCCGCTGAATGGGGCTTAAACATTTTATAGTATAGCCTTTCTCAGAAAGATGAGGTACTCATGGGCATAGGGCATAGGGCATAGGGCATAGGGCATAGGGCATAGGGCATACCTCACTTTTTTGAGAACCGCTATAAGTCCTCATAAAAGGAAATTTAAGGTTTTAATAGGGTATTATCTTATCCAAATGGACGGGAGTCTATAAGATGTTGAAATGGCTGAACAATTGGCGCCAAGCGATCAGCATACTCAAGCCTGCTGTGGAGGAGCAACCCGCGCCTTCTCCTGAAATTCCTAAAACATTTCTTCACCCAGCTCCCAGAAAAACTGTTGCTAAATTATTGAGTGACTATCGACGGTATAAGCTTGCAATTGATCCGCTAGAATCCAGCTTGTTTTATCGATCGCTTGAGGGAAAAATTGTGAGCCGATCATTAGTTTCTGGCGCAATTGAGTGGCAATCTGAAGAATCTGGCTCTCCCCTACGAGTAACAGATCAAATCCTTTGGGCGGTGCAAAGTGATGCAATCGCCGCATATTCCACAATAGATGGTCAACTGCTTATGCGATCGAATCAGTTGTGGCTACCTGATGAACCTGATGAAGTAGCTACTTACTCACAGTGTGATTTATCTGAGCAAACCTTGCGGTTGCTTCTATTTTATGATTATGATCCCTACGATCGGAATGGAGGAATGGCTACCCCGCCGCCCTGGCAGGGTTCACTAGCTTATCAGATTAATCTGATCACTGGAGAAGTCACTAAGATAGATGCTTTTGAGTGTACACCGCGTTATGGTGGGCCTAATTGGATATTGGGTGATGATTGGCGGCCTATTTTCCAAGAAGTCGAGGAGCAAATCTATCCATCGGTTTCTAGTGAGCAGCTTTTCAAAATAAACCGCCCTCTAGGAATTACTGAATCTGCTCAGTTGCAAACCGCTTCAGTAATCATTCACCACTCCCACACTGCCTACTTAACTCAAAAAATTGTAAGTGTCTTTAGTAACCAACCTCCCTATTCACAACTGTGGGAAGCCATCATAAATGAATATAGGCCGGAAAAACTGGAGCCACCGCGTTGCTAACGGGACTTAGACCAAAACTGAAGCCATTTTGGCTTCAAACCCAGATAGAGAAATACTTTTAGCTCAAATGGGCATGAATCTACTTATACCAATGGTTTCAGGCATTTTTAGGTCATCGACCTCTTTCCATTGCCAGCGAGGGGGTTTGAGTTCCTAAATGAGCTATAAAATGTTTAAGTCCCACTAATTAATTTCAGTTCAAATACGCTAACAGACATAAATTTAACCGCAGATATCCGCCTTCATCGTGGCACAGGCATCTTGCCTGGGCGATATCTGCGGTTAAAAAAATCCCGAAATCCTAAGCCATTACCATCCCCCCATCCACATTAAAAACCTGCCCCGTTATATAAGCTGCGGCCGCATCTGCAGCCAAAAACTTCACCATCCCCGCAACTTCCTCAACTTCCCCATATCTCCCCAGCGGAATATACTTCAAAATCTCATCAGACTTGACATCCTTAGTCATATCTGTAGTGATAAAACCCGGTGCAACTGCATTCACAGTAATCCCGCGACTGGCCAACTCCTTCGCCACAGTTTTAGTAAATCCAATTACCCCAGCTTTTGCCGCACTGTAATTAGCTTGTCCGGGATTGCCCATTTGCCCAGCAACCGAAGCAATATTAATAATTCTGCCGCTTCGCTGTTTCAGCATGATTTTACTGGCAGCTTTCGCACACAAAAACACGCCAGTTAAATTCAAATCAATTACCGCTTGCCAATCTTCCAACTTCATCCGCAGCAGCAAAGTATCGCGAGTAATGCCGGCATTGTTCACCAAAATGTCAATCCGTCCCCATTTTTCCATGACATTACTGGTGAGTAAATCTACTTGCTCAGTTTTCGAGACATCTGCTGCAAGCGCGACAGCTTCTCCTCCAGCAGCGACTATTTCTGCTACCACCTCATCAGCAGCAGCACTCGAACTGGCATAGTTGACGGCGACTTTAGCGCCTTCTGCTGCTAGGGTTAAAGCAACGGCGCGGCCGATTCCCCGCGACGCACCGGTCACGACAGCAACTTGACCCCGCAATCTCTGAAAAGTCTCTGGTAATAATTCCATAATTGTATCCTCGCAATCTACCAGAGAATTTTGCACTAAAATCGAGCCAGAACCAAAAAAATTATTTTGTCTTATGGCAGTTCAAAAACAGTTCAGCAGTTTTGAAGAGTTACTATCGGGCTCTGACTTGCCGGTGTTGGTAGATTTTTACGCTACTTGGTGCGGGCCTTGTCAGATGATGGCACCGATTTTGGAACAAGTGAGTGGTCAGATGAAAGACAAGCTGATGGTTGTCAAAATTGACACGGATAAGTACGAACAGTTGGCGTCGCAGCATCACATTTATGCTTTGCCGACTTTGGTGTTGTTCAAGAATGGCGCTGAGGTCGATCGCATTGAGGGAGTGATGCAAGCGGCGCAGTTGATCGATCGAGTGCAACCTTTCTTGTAGCACGAGCTCATCATCTCACACGTAGGGTGCGTCAGCTAATAGACATCTCCCAAAAAGATATTCAAGAACAGGCAGGATGCCTGTTCCACAACAATTATGGGAGATGTCTAATATCTGATTCATTATGAATAAGATAATCCTAGTTGACGCACCCTACTGATGAAGACTCCCAGCCACGCTATTATCAATCTGGCAATTCTCGGCAAACCGCAACTGCCGCAAGCTAATCTCATTATTGCGATCGGCGGAATTTTACCGGATATTCCGATATTTCTATTTTACTTTTGGGCGAAATACATTGCTCGCTTGCCCGAAGCTACAATCTGGTCAAAAGCATATTATGAGCCTTTTGTGCAAGATATTGTGGCTCTGTTTCATTCAATTCCCCTTGCGGTTATTGGTTTGCTAATTGCTTATTACTTTGGCTGGCAAAGCGTGCAAATTCTGTTTATCAGCATGATACTACACTCTCTGGGAGATTTGCCTGTCCACAATGACGACGCTCACCGACACTTTTTTCCGTTCAGCAATTACCGTTTTATCAGTCCGTTTTCTTATTGGGATCGGAAGCACTACGGGTCAATTGTTTCTTTGGTTGAAATGTTGTTAGTGCTGCTGTCAACTTACCGCGTTTTTGGTTTTGTTAATTCTTATGCTGGAAAAACGTTGTTGATTTTGGTGAATGGTTTTTACTGGGCTGGCGCGGTTTATTTTCAGGTGCGAGCTTTATTTAAATTCACTTCCCAAAGATGAAACATGAACTCAAAATTACCAATTAGGAATTAGGAATTAGCCATTACCATATTGTTAACTGCGCCGAATATTAAAACAGCACCAATCTTGGCGCTTCCACAGAGTAGCCACAATCCAGCCGTGCTGTTCGAGAGTGTCAGCAATTGGCTTAGCTTGTTCGAGCAAAATGCCGCTGAGGACAGCCCAAGTAGTGGGTTTGCTAATTGCAGTGAACTGCGGGATTAAATCAATGATTACTTCTGCTAAAATGTTGCAGATCAAACCGTCGATCGGCTCATCGATCATTTCTTTCAAGCGATCGATACTTCCGAGCTCTGCAACCAACTGCTGAGAATTAACGCGGTTGAGTAGTCTGTTGCTAATGGTCGATCGCACTGCCAAAGGATCAGTATCCAAAGCATAAACTTTTGTAGCGCCCAACAACACCGCGCCGATCGACAAAATACCCGATCCGCAGCCGATATCAGCAACAATGCACTCTTTGTCATCAAAACCGAGACGCATTTCCAGCGATTCCAGACACAGTTGAGTAGTGGCGTGAGCACCAGTACCGAAGGCCACACCGGGATCTAAACGCAAAATAATGCGATCGGTATCAGTCGGTGGGGGCAGCCAGGCCGGGTTAATTAAAAAGCGATCGCCCACTTCTTGAGGCTGCCAGTGCGCCTTCCAAGTGCTGCCCCAGTCTTCGTCTTCAATCAAATCCCACTGCATCGCAGGTAAAGGCAAACCTGCACACAGAGCATCTTGGCGCAGCCACAGAGACAGAGCGGCCAAATCCAGCAACCCTGCCTGTTCTTCGGGCAAATAAGCCGACATCAGACAGGAATTGCTTTTGATCTCAGTAGCACTTCCCCTACAGTTAAACCGTTCCAGACGCCAAAAGATGATATCTTCCAGCGCCGGATCGCAAAGAATTCTAATTTCCCACCAGCTATGTGCCATAACGATTTTAGATTTTAGATTTTAGATTTTAGATTGGCCCAGGGGAACTGGAGACTGGGAACTGGGGAGTGAGGAAGGAGGATTGGCTAATAGAAAAATTCCCGCTTTCAGGCCAATTACCAATGACCAATTACCCATTACCAATTATCAGCCCTGGCATCCAAAATCTAAACTCCTAAATCCGTCAAAGATTTACCGTGTAAGCATCCCGAATTCCCGGAACTTTTAGGATCTCCGCCAGTATCCCTTCTGGTAGAGGGTCATCGAGGCTCAAAACCATCACCGCATCGCCTCGCACGATTTTACGGCCTACCTGCATACTGGCAATATTGACATTAAAACTGCCCAATTGGGAACCAATTTTGCCAATAATCCCCGGCATATCGCGGTGCAGGGTAAACAGCATATGGTGAGTGGGGGAAACGTTGACCGGGAAATCGTCAACGCTGGTAATCCGAATTTCGCTTTCGCCGAGCACTGCACCTGTCACGGTGTGTTCGCCGAGGGTTCCCTTGGCCGAGAGGTGCAGGGAGCCGGTGTAGTCGCGAATCGAGGCGTCTCTGGTTTCGACGACGCGAATTCCGCGTTCTTTGGCTTCAATGCTGGCGTTGACGTAGTTAACGCGCTCTCGCAGGGCTTGGGAGAGTAGGCCTTTGAGGGCGGCAACGACTACGGGCTGGCTTTGGTTGCTGGCTAATTCGCCTTGCAGTTGAACGTTGAGGTAATCGACTCGGCCTCCGGCTAGCTGACTGACGAGGTTGCCGAGGGTTTCGGCGAGTTGCAGGTAGGGTTTGAGTTTTTCGATCGAGTCTGGGTAAATTCCTGGTATGTTAACAGCCGATCGCGCGGGCAGCCCCAACAGTACATCGCGGATTTGTTCAGCAACATCGATCGCCACATTCACCTGAGCTTCCGCTGTGGATGCTCCCAAGTGGGGCGTCAGCACGATGTTCTGGCCGACACTCCGCAGCGGGGAATCAGCTTCCAGCGGCTCGTGTTCGTAAACGTCCAAAGCTGCGCCGGCGATCTTGCCTTCTTTGATGGCTTCTGCGAGGGCTGCTTCGTCGATGATGCCGCCTCTGGCGCAGTTTATGATGCGGGCCGTGGGCTTCATTTTCGACAGCACTTCAGCGTTAATTAAGTGCAGGGTTTCCGGCGTTTTGGGGATGTGCAGGGTGATGTAGTCAGATTCGCGCATCAGCAGTTCGAGTTCTACCAAGCGGCAGCCCAACTGGTCGGCTCTTTCGGTCGAAATGAAGGGATCGTAAGCCAGCAGTTTCATGCCCATTGCTTTGGCTGCGGCTGCGAGGTGGGAGCCGATTTTGCCCAAACCGACGATGCCGAGGGTTTTTTTGTAAACTTCTACGCCGAGAAAGCGGTTGCGTTCCCATTTACCACCTTTGACGGATTCGTTAGCTTCCGGGATGTGGCGGGACATCGAGAGCATCATGGCGAGCGCGTGTTCGGCGGCGGCGATCGTGTTGCCTTCGGGGGAATTGACGACTACAATTCCTTTGCGGGTAGCGGCGGGTACATCGACATTATCTACGCCGACGCCGGCTCTGCCGATAATTTTAAGTGAATTCCCGGCTTCTATGATTTCTTTGGTAACTTGGGTGCCAGAACGGATCATTAAAGCGTCGTAATCTGGAATAATTCGTACCAGTTCTTCGGCTGAGAGTCCTGTGTTTACGTCAACTTGCGCGACTTGGGAGAGGATGTCAATTCCGGCTTGGTCGATCGGATCGGATACTAGAACTTTAGGCATAGCAAGCAATTGAGTGCAATAGTAAAAATAGACCGAGCGTTGGCGAGCTCAAAGTGAGACTTATGACTTAGAGCAGTATCTAACAGCTCAGCTCAAGCTTGCCTTTGTGCAGTTTGAATTGTATCTGTATTCGGTCAAGGTCGGCCGTTTTTTGCGTGAAATATTTTAGCTTTGCGGGCGATCGGACTCTCTGACAGTCTGAAAATCCCGCAAGTGCTTAGCTAGTATGTCTTTTCGGGCTATAATAAACTTTGGCTATTCCAGCCTAACTATCAGGAATTATTGTCAATGAATTATCTTATCGCCGTACTGCCCGATCGAATGCAAGCCGAAGCTGCCTACTGTGCTCTGGAAAAAGAAGGCTTGCCTATGAAGCAAGTGAGTATTTTGGGCCGTGGCTACAAAACTGCTGATGAATTTGGCTTGATCGACCCGAACCAGCAAGCGAAGAAACAAGCTAAACTCATGGCTATTTGGCTGATTCCCTTTGGCTTTATTGCTGGGGTTACTTTCAGCTTGATTACTGAGTTGAAGACTTTTGCCTGGGCGGGGGAAATTGGCGATCACGCGATCGGTGGTGTACTCGGTGCGATCGCCGCTGCAATGGGCAGTGTGTTTGTTGGAGGCGCGGGCGGTATGGCTTTTGGTAGCGGCGATGCTTTGCCCTACCGCAACCGTTTGAATGCGGGTAAATTTTTGATTGCGGTTAAGGGTACTGATGATTTGACTGGGAAAGCTGCGAAGATTTTGCAGCAGTTTGAACCGGAAAATATCCAAGGTTATACAGAGACTTAGTTATTTGTTTGTTAACAGTTGACTGTTGACTGTTGACTGTTGACATTCAACTCGTGTAATATTTGAAGGCAGTTATGGAATTACAAACTATCCCCCTACATTCTCCACTAGAATTAACGCTCGAATTAACTGACGAGCAGTTTTTTCAGTTGTGTATAGACAACCGGGATTTAAGATTTGAGCGGACTGCTAGTGGAGGATTAATTATTATGCCACCTACAGGTAGCGAGACTGGTAATTTCAACATTGACTTATCGTATCAACTTCAATCTTGGAGCAGACAAAATAAGCATTTGGGAATTGCTTTTGATTCTTCCACTGGATTTAAACTGCCCGACGGTACAGATATTTCTCCCGATGCTGCTTGGATTCGGCGCGATAGGTGGGATGCTTTAACTGCTGAAGAAAAAAAGAAATTTGCGCCGATTTGTCCCGATTTTGTGGTGGAATTGCGTGAAGCGAAGCTATCCCGAAGGGAATCGACAACTGACTCTCTAGAAAAATTGCGGGCTAAAATGAAAGTGTATGTGAAAAATGGAGCGAGGTTGGGATGGTTGCTCGATCGCAAAAATAGAAAAGTAGAAATCTCCCGTCAAGGTAGAGAAGTAGAAATTTTAGATGAACCTGCAACTCTGTCCGGTGAAGATGTACTACCCGGTTTTGTTTTGGATTTAACTGATATTTTCTAAATTTTTGACACTCCTCGGCTTGAAAGCGCGAGGATTCTTGGATCGATCAGTCGATTTGCTCGTTGATGCTGCCACCAGCGAGTAGAGATCGGTCTGTCCCCAAGCGTTAATTTCGACGTGCCCCGCCGTATTTAAATTAATTCCTACTTGCTTCAACCCGTTAGCCAAAATGTTGCGACCGGCATTATGATCTCGATCCAATGTCGTACCGCAACCGCAAATATGGGTGCGAGTTGAAAGTGTTTTCTTAACGAGATTGCCACAGTTTGAACAGTCTTGAGATGTGTATTGAGGTGCAACAGCAATCACTGTTTTATCATACACTTTTCCCAAATACTCCAACCATTGAGCAAACAGTGACCATGCTGCATCGTTAATTGATTTAGCAAGCTTATGGTTTTTCACCATGTTCCGCACCTGAAGATCTTCGTAGGCTAAAAAATCGCTAGATTTTACTACGCACAACGCCGTCTTGATGGCGAAGTCTTTACGCTGCCGACTGACCTTCAGGTGTTTTCTTCCTAACTTATTAATCGCTTTTTTACGATTACTAGAGCCTTTCTTATTTCGAGAAACTCGTTTCTGCAATCTCTTCAAAGCTTTTTCACTCTGGCGGAGATATCGAGGGTTGGCAACTGTCTCACCATCACTATCAGTATAGAAATGGTTCAATCCCACATCTATCCCAATAGCTTTACCAGTGAAAATAGGCTTCTCTTTCCGCTCCACTTTGATGCAGAATTGGACGTAGTACCCGTCGGCACGGCGCACGACTCTAATTCGTTTGATCTCGTCAGGCACATAGAAATGCAAATCCCGATTGCCAATCAACTTAAACTTCCCAGCAGCAAAGCCGTCTTTAAATGTTAGACACTTTTTGTCGGCAGAAAGCGACCAACCTGAAGTTTTATATTCTACCGACCGAGTATGCTTCTTGAACTGCGGGTAGCCTTTTTTGCCTGGAACCTTCGCTTTGCAATTAGCAAAGAAACGCTGGATAGCAAAAATGGCGCGTTCCGCCGAAGCCTGACGCGCCATCGAATTAAGCTTACCTGCCCATTCAAACTCTTTTGCCATAAGGGCGCATTGTTTGTAGAGGTCAACTAGCTTAACTCCTTGATTTTCTGTCCAATATTTAAGAGTTTTATTTCGGACAAATTGAGCTGTTCTGATCATCTCGTCGATGATCCGATATTGCTGCGCTTTGCCTTTCAATTTAAACTCTAGTGTTATCATTCAAATATATTACCGTATTACGAAACACTATGTTGACAAAATACGTATATTTAATCATTCTTTACACTTATAGAAACTAAATCCGTCCTATAAGGACGGGGCTTTAAACTCAATTTTTTGGTAAGAAGACTCGGCGGTTGAAACCGCATCTATCAAGTCAAAACCCGCAGAGGCTGGTCAAAGAGGACTCGGCGGTTGAAACCGCGTCTACACAAGCAAAACCCGCAGACTCGGGTTAAAGATAGCGCGGTAAAATTACGTTATTCTCTTTAGTCCGCCTCTGCGGACATCGTTTGTATAGCAGCGGTTTCAACAGCCTTATTATCTTTTACCACTCATTCATGGTATGATAGGCTGCCAAAGGTTGCGTTTGGTATAACCTATGAAAATCCTCCACGGGACTTGGATTCCTCAAGCAGAAGAGAGTTTTGTTCAAGGTGGAACTTTTTGTCTGTGGGTTGAAACCACTGAAAAGAAAAAACAGCCTGCTAAGGTTCATCCCCGACAATTGGAGACGGCACAGTTAAGAGAGTTTCTAACGAAAGAAGCCGGGATTCAACTGTCAGCAGTCAGCAATACAAGTGCGATGGGGCGAGAATACGCGATCGTCCCTCGGTATTTTTTACTGCCCACTGCCGATAACCAGCCCTTACCATCTTTAGAGTTAGCGCGATATTTAGAGACAGAGTTACCGGAAACATTTGAGTTGGAGTATTGGCAAGTTGATTGTGTGTGCATCGCCACCCACACTTTGACTAAAGTATTGAACGATCTGCATTTTTTTGCCCTCTACGATTTAGCAGAAGTTCAGTTTGGTTCAGACTTGCTATTTTGGTATCACTACACCCAAAATTTTAAGCAAATTGTTCTGAAAGATCATTATATTCCGGCGTTGCGCTATCGAGAAACTGCTCCGATCGCGATCGCACCCATCGAAACATCCGAACCCGCTGAGAAAGCCACGCGCGGGCGTAAGAAAGCGGGCGAGACAAAAACCAAAACAACTGCAAAAACTCCAAAAATACCTCCCAAAATTGCACCCAGCTTTGAGATTTATCCGGGATGGGAAATTGTTTCAACACAGTACGAAACTGATTTACAACGCTATGTTGAATGGATGCCTTTAGTTTGTGTGTCCGGTTTTCGGAAGATCCAGCTACAAGATACACCAAAGTTCTACGATCGCGAACGGTTGCTGCGGCATTTTTCCGAGTGTGCGATCGTGGAAATTGTCACTCAAACCCCCATCCCAGCATCGTTTGAAAATAAGATTGCGGATTCTTTACTCCAAATCTGCCTCAACCAAACACGAAAAATCGCGCGAGTAAGCCTTGATCAATACCGGCAATGGCAAACCTGGCGCGATCGCATTACGCGCAATCAATCTGCTGACTCATTCTCCCTCTGCTTTCAACTGCAATCTCCCGAAAACCCCGAACAGCCTTGGGTTTTAGAGTTTCAGGTGGCTGCGAAAAAAGACCCATCTCTGCGGATGCCGTTGCAGGATTATTGGCGATCGCGATCGACTCAACAAAAACAGTTGCAAACACAATTCGGAGACAACTTCGAGCAACATTTGCTGACAAATCTCGGCTACGCTGCCCGCATTTATCCCCAACTTTGGCAAGGCCTAGAAACCGACAAACCCGTTAACATTACCCTCAGCTTAGATGATGCTTTCACCTTTCTCAGCGAGTCCGCTTGGGTATTAGAAGATGCCGGATACAAAGTGATTGTCCCCGCTTGGTGGACGCCGAAGGGACGACAACGGGCGAAGATTCGCCTGCAAGTCAAAGGGAAGGGCATCAATAGCGCTGCAATTAAGGGCAAAGGATTGTTTTCGGCGGATTCTTTGGTGGAATATCAATATGAATTGGCGATCGGGGGTGAACGAGTTAGCGAACAAGAATGGCAGGCGTTAGTAAATAGCAAAACACCGCTGGTACAGTTCCGAGGACAATGGATGGAACTGGACAAAGACAAGATGCAGGAGATGCTAAATTTTTGGCAAAAACATCGCGAAGAAAACCCCGATTTAAGCCTGATTGACTTTATGAAGTTGACGGCAGAAGGAGAAGCGAGCGAACAGTTGGAGGTTGAGCGCGCTCGGGCTTTATCGGATATGTTGGAGAAGCTGAACGATAAGAGTCGGTTAGAGTTAATTGCAGATCCAGCAAATTTTCAGGGCAAGTTACGGGATTACCAAAAGCGCGGCGTTTCTTGGTTGAGTTATTTGGAAAGTTTGGGATTAAATGGCTGCCTTGCCGATGATATGGGTTTGGGTAAATCGGCGCAGGTAATTGCTCGATTATTGCAAGAGCGGGAAGTTTTATCTACTACAAAAGAGACAGGAAAAGCGATCGCACCTTCGGTTCTACCCACGCTGCTAATTGCGCCCACTTCCGTAGTTGGTAACTGGCAAAAGGAAATGGAAAAATTTGCTCCAGAATTGCGATCGCTGATTCACCACGGCCCTCAACGTTTGCAAGATGCCAAAGCATTTAAAGCCGCCGTCCAAGATTGTGATATGTTGATCACTTCCTTTACCTTGGTGCGAAAAGACGAGAAACTGTTGAGCAGCGTAGCGTGGCATCGCGTGGTAATTGATGAAGCCCAGAATATTAAAAATCCGAAAGCGGCGCAAACCAAGGCGATTTTAAAGTTACCTGCTACCCATCGACTAGCATTGACTGGAACACCCGTGGAAAATCGATTGCTGGATTTATGGTCAATTTTTAATTTCCTCAATCCCGGATATTTGGGTAAAGAGGCGCAGTTTCGGAAGTTGTTTGAATTACCGATTCAAAAACATGGGAGTCGCACACAATCAGCCGCGCTCAAAAAATTAGTAGAACCTTTTATCCTGCGCCGTCTGAAAACCGATAAGTCAATTATTCAGGATCTCCCCGACAAAGTTGAGCAAAAGCTCTACTGCAATCTCACCCGCGAGCAAGCTTCGCTTTATGAAGCGATCGTCAAAGAGGTAGAACAAGAAATTGATGCGACGGAAGGGATGAAGCGTAAGGGGATGATTTTGGCGACACTGCTGAAGCTGAAGCAAATTTGTAACCATCCGCGCCAGTTTTTGCAAGATGAAAGTGAGTTTACACCAGAGCGATCGCACAAACTGGAACGGCTGATCGAGATGATTGAGGAAGTCAAAGCAGAAGGCGAAAGTTTATTGGTATTTACGCAGTTTACAGAACTGGGAAGCGCGTTGGAAAAATATATTAAACAAACGCTACATTACAACACTTACTACATCCACGGGGGAACCAGTCGCGAAAAACGGGAACGGATGATTTCAGAGTTTCAAGATCCAGAGTCTGAACCTTCGGTATTTATTCTGTCACTGAAGGCGGGCGGCGTGGGAATTACGCTGACAAAAGCCAATCACGTGTTCCATTTCGATCGCTGGTGGAATCCGGCGGTGGAAGATCAGGCGACGGATCGGGCGTTTCGGATCGGACAGGAAAAAAATGTGTTTGTGCATAAGTTTGTGGCAATTGGTACTTTGGAAGAAAAGATTGACCAAATGATTGAGGACAAAAAGAAATTGGCAGGTTCAATTATTGGTGCGGATGAGTCGTGGTTGACTGAGTTGGATAATGAGGCATTTAAAAAGTTAATTAGGCTCAATAAAAATGCGGTTTTAGATTAGGAGAAGCCAAAAAATATGTCACAATTTACTCGGACTTGGTGGGGCAATAAATTTATCGATGGGCTGGAAAGATTTACTGATTCTGGGCGACTCGGGCGGGGACGTGCCTATGCACGAAACGGCAAGGTAAAAAGCTTTGGCATGAATGATGGGTTAGTGATGGCACAGGTGAGAGGCTCGGTTAATCCTTATTTTGGGGTTTATAAGGAGCCTCTGTACACAACTCAAATTGAGTTTGAGCCGATTAGTCAGGAAAAGTGGCAAAGGGCGATCGCCCAAATGGCATCAAAAGCCAGCTTCATTTCCCGGCTGCTACTCAACGAAATGCCCGACAACATTGAAAATGCTTTCTCACCCCTCGGATTGCACCTTTTACCCAGCAGCCGCGAGGACTTTAAGACTACTTGCTCTTGCCCAGACTATAGCAATCCCTGCAAACATATTGCCGGAGTTTATTATTTGGTGGCGGCCGAATTGGACAAAGATCCATTTTTACTGTTTGAATTACGGGGGCTTTCTAAGGAAGTGCTGCACCGCGAATTAGCAAAAACGCCTTTGGGCTTGGCACTTTCTGCGGAGTTGACGGCTGATGCAGCGGCCCCTGTGGCGGTGGATTCCTATTACACGCAGGCGATCGCCAGTGAGGCGCAACCGGTCAGCCTGAAAGAGTTTTGGCATGGTGCGAAGCGATTACCGCAGACGATTGAGGTGGCAGCGCCAAGTGGGGTAAGTGCGATCGTGGTGAAAAAACAGGGAGATTTTCCACAGTTTTGGCACAAGGATGGTTCGTTTATTGAGGCGATGGAAGAATTGTATTTGCGGGTGAAGAAGAATAAGTAGTTGGGTGGACAATTTTGCTGCCATACTCGATCGAGCTCTTGCAAAAACTTGAACTCGAAGACTTCATAGATTTGGTACAATAATCGTGTTCATCATATCAGCTTTACCAGCAACTAAAATCATAAGATCGTTATTTGATGATTTTAGACTATAATTAAGTTAGTGCGACTGTTAAAAAAGTAGACTTTTTAGTTACAGCAAGCTTTGGCAATTTCAAATTAGAATCTAAAATTGACTGATGTTACCAAGAGAAGAACTGTTAAAAGGCATTGAAAACCGCGAATGTGTGGCGCGGGCGATCGACCAAGCGGAACAAGCAATTAAAACTTGGGAAATTACTCTGACTGATTTTCTGTCGCCTCCAGAATTGGCGGACACTCTGACGGTATTTAAGCGCTTAACAGACGTGGAATTAGTGGCTTGGGGCGGCTACCCGCAAGCTGAAAGACAAAGAATTGCGATCGCGCGATCGGATATCCCCATCGACTCTGCTAGCGTTAACGTTGCTGCGGTAGAAATCGCTGGCAATTTCTTGTTCGATACAGCTTCTCACCGCGACTTTTTGGGGGCGATGTTGGGTACGGGAATTGTCCGCGAGAAAACTGGCGATGTGATTGTTTTGGGAGAACGCGGCGCGCAAGCTATTGTCATGCCGGAGATGGTAGAGTATTTGGAGATGAGTTTGCAGCAAGTGCGATCGGTTCCTGTGGAAACGCGGCGCATTGAGTTGAGCGAACTCAAAATTAGAGAACCCAAAAAGAAAGAAATGACAACCGTTGAAGCATCCATGAGATTGGATGCTGTCGCCTCGGCTGGATTCGCCATGTCTCGCAGCAAAATGGCCGATTTAATTGGCAGCGGCGACGTGCGAGTTAACTGGAAAGATGTTACTCAAGCTAGTTATAATGTCAAGTCTGGAGATTTAATTGCTGTTACCGGTAAGGGAAGATTAGAAATTGGGGAAGTTGCTGTTACTAAGAAGGAACGCTATCGAGTACAGTTAACTCGATATTTGTAATTTATGAGCCGCATCTTCGGCTTGTGGAGCAGGCATCTTGCCTGTTCTTAAGAATGCTGAGGCGAAGATGCCTAACCCCTACTCCCCCCAAAAAATTGACTCTTTGTGGAACAGGCATCTTGCCTGTTCCTAAGAATGCTGCAACATATGAGTTATACCACCCAAAAAACCCGAAAAACCCGGTTTCTTTGGTTTTATGCGTAAGTCCTAAATCCAAATTATCGGAGAAAAGTTTTCCTTACCAACAGGACGATACCCAGGATTAACGAGCCAAATAGTAAGCCAAACAGCACACTCCAGATAATTGTCGCAGTAAAGGGATGCAGCGGTAGAGAAAAATCGAGTTGCCATTGAATCGGTTTATCCTTGATTAGAGGATAGGCGGCGGAAAAGATTTGTCCGCCGCCGATCGCAGTTCCGACAAAAAAGATGATATTCTCAAGCTGGCGAGATCGCTTTTTCTCCCTGTCTTCCTGTTGCTTGTATAATTCCATCTGTTCCCTGTCCAATTCCACCTGTTCGATTTCCACCATCCCCCGCACAGTGGATATCGACTGCTGGAACAAATTTTGACTAGCAATCAGGTAGTTTAAATCTATTTCAATTTCCCGCTGATATTTATCCTCCGCTAAATCTAGAAACCTCTGCCAAAAATCCAGATTGTCGCCTGGAATGCACAAACTTGTAATTTTGGTCAAGGCATTGCTATAATTTTCAGCATTAGTATCAACGGTATTTCTATCTTCTTGCAAATATCGCACTTGCTGAGCAAAAGCCAACATTTTAGTGCGAACTTCAGCCAGCCACTCCTTTAACTTCTGCAACTTAACTTGTCGATTTTGTTCGCTTTCTATTGCACCCAATTCGGGAAGCTTCTTTTCTAACTCGCCGACTATTTGCTGTGCTTTGCGATACTTTTTCCTAGCTTCTCGATAGACAAATACAATTTTAGCGCGAGAGCACAGCAGATTCATCAAGTAAAAGTTAAACGTCAAGGTTGCGAATTCCAAAGTTCGGGGATTTTCTTGCAACCATACTAGAATGTGACACCGCTGACGCGCATCATCTTCTCGGCTGTCATACTCAAAAATCGGACTCCCGAATAACTTTCCTTCCGCGCCCAACTCTACGGAGGCTGGCTGTTTATCCTGTACAAAAGCTTTAACAGATTCGTCAGCTAGTTTCCGGTAAGTATCATAAAATGCTGGTTCCGCATATAACAATAACGTTTGTCCCAGCGAAGGTTGAATTGCCGTTGGCAACAAGCAACCTTGGGGATTTAATCGAGTTAAATCCGCTACTTTCATATGGACATTTTGATAGCAAAGTGTCAAGTCTGCCGTGTAAGTGTCGTGGATTCGCAGGGCATAGATAGAACCATCAAGTTTCTGGTTATCTGGCTGAATAATTTGCGGAAACTTCAGAGTTTTTCCACCATCTGGAATTAGCAATTCTTCGTTAGTCAGATTTTCCCGTTCGCCGTCGGGATAATACAGACCGTTTTTGTAGCAAATTAGCTTGTCTCTGAGGGACTTTAGTTCGTTGATGTTAAATTCTTTGCCGACATTATCAGCTAGATTTTCCCACAAATATCGGGCATTTTCTGCTACTTGCTTATACCCTTTGTCCCTATCATCCCGCAGGTGGAAAGGATAGAGGGTAATACTGGGATTTTTAATTTGCCATTCTTGGCTCATAATCAAGTTTTTGAGATGTTTTCGAGTATTTCTATCAGATATTTGGGGCGGGCAAGATGCCCACCCCACAAGAATTTTATGGTTTGTCTTCTAGGAAGGTGTTTCTGGATTATTTGTTGGCGGTGCAGGCGGCGCAGACGACAGAGGCAAACCCAGTCGAATCTGATTTTCCTTCAGCGTTTCGCAAAACTCCCTCCGGATTTCTTCCGGTGCATCGCTATCTGTACCACCCGCACCCATTTGATAAATTTCGTTCTCTAAATTCTCTTCTATTTGAGGTCTAGTTTCGCACCAATCCTTGATTGTTTGAGCGATAATATTGATATTATCGGTCGAACCCACATCAATCGCTGATAATTGTTTGACAAATTGCGGCTCGGATATTTTCAATAACTTACTGAAAGCCGCCACAATTTCTTCGGGTGTGGCATCATCGGGAAGTGACATTACTAATCTCCTTAAATCACTTTTTTCAGTTGACAGGGGTAAAGTTTCTGTTTCGCCAATTAAGGTAAATGCAGCCCAAGCTATGGGACTCGGAAATCGAGCTTTTGTGGTTAGCATAGCACACCGCAAGGCGGCTGCTCGATTCTCGCCCTGTGCTAAATTTTGGTAGAATTCAGTCATTAGTAATTTGGCTGAAATGGCTCCCATATTCCACAGGGAAACGATGATACTGGGGACTCCGGCGAGGATGAAGCAGCGCGACAATCCGATGACTCCATCTCCCGTGATTTTACCGCCTCCGGTGCTGCACGCGCTTAATACTACGAGTTCAGAATCGAGTTTTAATTGCCGAATTTCTGCGGCGTTAAGTGCGCCGTCGTCAGTGTCTCCTGATGGTGCTAAAATAATCGCGCCTGGAATGCCGGAACCTTGGAAATCGTCGAGGAGTCCGTGGGCGGATAAATGGACGATGCGCGTGTTTAGCATCCTGTCTAAAATGGCGACTTTTGTGGCTTTTTCTCCGCTAATTGCTTCGGTTCCTAAAGTTGCGGCAATGGCTTCGGCTGCTTCTTTTGCCCTGGGAATTTGGCGGAGTTTGTAGGGGTTTTTGTTGAATTTTGGGGCGAGGGTTGGATCGCCGACAATTAGGGCGGCTTGTCTCAATCCTTGCACTCGGTTTTGATGTTCGCGGGTGATTTCTAATACTTGGATGGATGGGCTGGTGAGGATGGTATGATTTTCGATTAGGTAGCGGTTGTTGCTATCTTGCAAGGTGGCGAAAGGAACTAAAAATAAGTCGTAGTGGGGGACGAAGATGATGGGGGAATTGGCATCGGTGGGTAGCAAGTCGATGATGGGTTCGATCAGGATTTGATGGAGGAGTTGCAATAGGGGAAAGCGACCTGTTTCGTCTCGTTTGTACTGGGATTCTAGCTGAATTTTGTTGCCTTCGTCGTCGGTTTCATTGGTGCCGATGGAGACGCGGGCTTGGAGGATGATTTGTTTGAGGGTTTGGTTTTGTTGGTTGAGGGGTTCGAGGTTGGCGGCGCGATGGGTGATGTTGCCGTTTGGTTGGATTACCCAGATGTAAATATCTTCAAAGATAATTGAATATTCAACTATTGTGGAGTTTCTGTCGCGGGCGATTTGTTGGATTTTGGGAATTGATAACCCCCCCAACCCCCCCTTGCTAAGGGGGGGCTTTGAGAGGTTTGCTTCTTCCTCAAATCTTGATAACCCCCCCAACCCCCCCTTGCTAAGGGGGGGCTTAAGAGGGAGGAATTGAGATAACTCTTCTTCCTCCCCTTGATAAGGGGGGGACTGAGGGGGAGTTGTTAATAAGGTTTGTCTAAATAACTCGATGAAGGCACGGGTGCGCGACATTTCTGATATTTCTAAGGCTTCATCAAATTTAGTTTGGGCGACTAGGACTTGTTGTAGGTTGCGATAGGCAGATATTTGGGTTTCAAAGATTGAGACTTTGTGATCATTACTTACTAATTCAGAACGCAGAGTTTCATGAATTGCGATCGAGGCGCGAAGTGCTGTTTCAGCTTCAGCAAGTTGGTGAGTTTTTAGGAAAGTATTTCCCAAATTGTTGAGAGAGTTTGACTCTCCCACGCGATCTCCGATTTCCCGTGAAATCTCTAAATATTGTTGGTAAAATTCGATCGCCTTCTGGTATTGCCCTAGGGATTGGTAAGCATTGCCCAAATTGCCGAGGGAATTAGCTTCTCCTTGGCGATATCCCATTTCGCGTGAAATCTCTAATTGCTGTTGGTAAAATTCGATCGCCCTGTGGAATTGCCCTAGGGAATAGTAAGCAATGCCCAAATTGCCGAGGGAATTAGCTTCTCCTTGGCGATCTCCGATTTCCCGTTTAATCTCTAAAGACTGTTGGTGAAATTCGATCGCCCTGTGGAATTGCCCTAGGGAATAGTAAGCATTGCCCAAATTGC
>NZ_JAUBSH010000031.1:53876-69954 GCF_036704705.1 Microcoleus sp. K1-B1
AATTGCCCTAGGGAATAGTAAGCATTGCCCAAATTGCCGAGGGAATTAGCTTCTCCTTGGCGATCTCCGATTTCCCGATAGATAGTTAATGCCTGTTTCCAAGACTGCAAAGCTTCTCGAAATTGACTGATGTTAAACTGCTGATTGCCTTGTTCTAATATTCGGTCTGCTTCCGCTTGTCGGGTGACTACCACTGAGGTGTTGTCATTCATCCCAAGCAGTATCCCGGCACAATTCATCAACCCATTAGCGTTATTTAGTTGCCCAAATCTTCTAAGATTCTCTGCCTCTTCTAGCATGGCTGCCACCAAGCCATCATCCAGCAATTCCGGGTGAGTCTCTAATACCTCCGCTTCTTCGCCGCTGGGACAGGTTAGCAGTTGATTTATCAGGTTGAGATAGGCTTGTTCGCGTTCTGAGTTCATTGCGATTTGGGATTTGGGATTGTGCGATCCATTCATTTATTATCGGTGAAACTCATCGGTTCGGGGCGGGCGATGCCAAGTTTTTTGTAGGGGTTCTCGCATTTTGGCGACAATATTTGCAACACCACGGGGATTTATCGTTTATTCGTCGGCCCGATGGTTTGTCCGTGGCTGCGATGGTTGGTCCAGGGAGCCATTTGTTTGTCCGCGAGTCCGCGATTCCGCCAGGGGTTGAAACCCCTGTCTCATAGCTAAAGTCGGTTGAAACCGACTGAAGAATGGTGAGAAATAATCGATTATGGTGACAAATATTTGAGTGTTTATTTAATTTGCTTTTCAGTCCTCTTTTAGAGGACTTTTGCTATGAGACGGGGGTTTCAACCCCCGGCGGACTTGTGGGGTAGCGTCGGGGATTTTGGTTGCGGAAATTTTGGTGGCGCGAATGTGCGATCGACTTTTGGGAAAATTTGCGTGAGGGGCGATCGACCTTAAATTTGATAAAATTTAGATATCTGGAAAACCTCTGAACGATCGCTAAATGCACGTTATCAGTCGCAAAAAATTAAGAGACTACTGCCAAACTCATGCTGATTCCTGCGATGCTCTCGATGATTGGTACAAAATTGCTAGTCAAGCCAACTGGACTAAACTTATTGAAGTTCAAACTATTTATCCTCAAGCTGAAGCAGTTGGAAATTTTACAATTTTTAACATCAAAGGAAATAAATATCGCTTAATCGTAAGTCTTAACTATCAAAAGCAAATTGTTTATATTAAGTACATTTTGACTCATGCAGAATATGACAAAGACAACTGGAAAAATGACCCTTACTTTTGACTCGGACAAATACAGCAGCTTGCTATCTCAATATCAACCGCGCATCATCAAAAATGAAGATGAAAACGAGATATTTTTAGAAATCGTTGAAAGCTTGCTCTCTAGGGAAAATCTAACTCCCGAAGAAGATACTCTGCTAGAACTCTTAGTCAAACTAATTGAGGATTTTGAAGAAAAGCACTATCAACTAAATGCTTCAACTCCCCAGTCAAGACTTATTCATTTGATGGAGGCTAGGAGTTTAGAGCCAGCAGATTTAATAGAAATTATTGGTACTATTGAGATGGTAACTCAACTCATTAACGGTCAGCTAGAAATTACTAAAAAACAAGCTGAAGCTTTGGGAAAGTTTTTTCACGTCAATCCAGGTTTGTTTCTGTTTAAATAGCCGATCGTGTATCGATCGAGATTTCCGAATGGTGGTGCACGCGAGATACCCGACTTCTCCCCAAAGTCTGGTATCTAACAACGATCGCGATTATTCGTCTTTCGCCCGAAACACCTTTTCTACCGACTTCACCAAAAGTTCTCGCGGCATCAATCGAGGCATATTGGCGATGATTTGATTGGGAATTCCCCCTGTGACAACATTAGACTCATTTTTCTCTAAAGCTTTCAAAGCATCTCGCACTACTTCCGCAGCAGGAACGAGTTTTTGCCCGCTGCTGGATGCCATAGCTTTCGGAAATTCAGCTACTGCAAAAAAGTCCGATTCTGTCGGCCCTGGACAAAGGCACAAAACGCCAATTCCTAAATCTTTGTTTTCCGCCCAAAGCGCCTCGCTGAAACTCAAAACAAAAGCTTTAGTAGCTGCATACATTGACAAGTACGGCATAGGTTGAAAAGCTGCGATGGAGGCAACATTGATGATACTTCCTGATTTTCGCTGCCGCATTCCCTGCAAAAATAAGTGCGAAAGTTCAACTAATGCTACAATATTTAGTTGCACCATTGTTAGTTGTTTCGCAAGCGGGCGATCGGCAAAAGCACCGTAATCCCCAAAACCCGCATTATTTACCAACAAATCAACCGTCCAACCTTTTTTAACAACCGCGTCAAATACAGCCGTTGTGGCTCCAGGTGCGGTCAAATCTTGAACGATAATTTCGACCAAAATATTGAACTTCTGTTGCAGTTGAGCAGCTAACTGTTGCAATTTGTCTTCGGAACGAGCTACCAAGATTAGATTGTGCTGGCGTTTCGCTAATTCGGCGGCAAAGGCTGCACCAATTCCGCCAGAAGCACCGGTGATTAAAGCAGTGGGCATGAACTTAATTCGGATTATTTGATATAAACTTTATATATTTTAACAATTATTTTGACTGGAGCCTGTAAAATAATTAAAAGGGAATAGGTGAGTTTTATGGCGCGTCTTACCGATCGAGCTTTTGAAATTTTGCGGGCCGAAGTTGACAAGTGCGCGGCGGCTGATAGTCTAGCGGGTGAAGTATACCGACGGATGGTGATCAAGCGGTTGCAGAAGTTACGATCGCAAAACGGCACTTTCGCCTCAAGAGAAGAAATCCGCGATACCTTCAAAGACGAATTTCCTCAATTCAGCGAACAAGCTCTCAAAGCTGCCGTCAAAGCCAACCGCCCGCCCGGATTGTTTGGTAAAATCATCTTTGCTGGGAGTTTGCTGGGAAGTGCTGCGGGGATAATTTGGCTGCTAAATCTACCTTTTCCGATGATTCGCTGGCCCGTGGCGAAAACAATGCCGATATTATTGCTGCCGAGTTTTATGAGTATGGATCGCAATTACCGGCAGGCGATCGCCCTTGTGGAACAATCCGATCAACTGGTGAATAAAGCCACGGCTGTCGCTGATTTTGACTTGGGCGAAATTAAAGCAAAAGAGGCGCAAAAACACCTCGACGCCTTACCGGTGTGGTTCCTCGGCTATTACCCACAGAGGTACTGCTCTTTTTTCCGCTGCAGTTGGCGGTTTACAGTCGATGAATTTGAAGCCGCCCGCAAAAATGTCGGGCGGATGGAGGCTCAGATTTTCCAGCAAAAAAATGCTTTTACTCAGTTAAATCAAGTCGAACAAACTCTCAACGCGGCGAAACAGGAGTATCAGCAAGCCAAAACCGCTGCAGATAGACAAAAAGCGACCGTAAATTGGCAAAGTGCGATCGATCAACTCAATCAAATTCCCGCCGAAACCCTCGCAGGAGAAACGGCTAAAAAAACACTCAAAGCAGCAGAAAGAGACTTTCAAGCAATGGGCGGCGTCGCCACCGGTTCTTTGCAGGCTGACAACTTAATTGAAGCTGCTAAAGAATTTGCTCTCTCCGCCGCCGTCGCCTCCCAAAAACCTCCCCATCCCGCCGCACAGTGGGAACAAATAGCAGAATTGTGGCAAGAAGGAATTAACCGACTAAAATTGATTTCTGTCGATAACCCTGGTTATCTCGACGCTCAAACTAAACTCGCTGAATATCAAAAAAATTTAGGAATTACCCAGATTAGACTGCAAGCAGAAAAAGATTCTGCAACAGCTTTGCAAGAAGCTAAAACCTTGTTTGCCAACTTGCAAAATGATGTGAATTCTCCGAATCAAAATTCCGGTAACTCTCTGGGCCAGTTGCAACAAATTATCAATCAATTAGAATCCGTCAAACCCGGGACAACTGTTTATCCCGAATCCCAAAAATGGCTGCAATCTGCTCGCAAGAAACAGCAAGAATGGCAAAAAAATTAGTCAGTTGACTGTTGACTGTTGACTGTTAACTAATGACTAATTCCAACAACCAACTGCCAACTGCCAACCGACAACTGATATCGTTTCCGGTTGCATCGGAATAATAAAATCGAGTCAACAGTTAACACTCAACCATTGAGTTTTTCCACCCCTCCTTCTACAGTCAACAGTCAACAGTCAACAGTCAACAATTATTCCGGTGCAACCGGAATTGATATGACAAATTACCAATTCGGGTCAACATACAGATTAATTGTCACTTGCTTTTTCCCGTAAGGGATGCCGGAAATACAAGCACAAATCGTATCTCCGCCATCAATTTCTACTTCGCAAGCGTGACAAGATCCCATGAGACAGCCGGTAGGAATAGAAACCCCTGCACGTTTAGCTACATCTAGCAAAAGCTCTCCTGGGTCAGCTTCAACTGTCACATTATCTGGTAAAAAACAAACTTTTGTCATTGAAATTTAACCTCAACTCTAACAAACAATAGTTAACAGTCAACAGTCAAGCGGAAGGAAGAAGGAAGAGGGAAGAAGGAAGAGGGAAGAGGGCACTCAACAGTCAACAGTCAAGCGGAAAGAAGAAGGAAGAAAGAAGAAAGAAGAAGGAAGAGGGCACTCAACAGTCAACAGTCAACAGTCAACAGTCAACAGTCAACAGTTAACCTAAAATATGCTTTATATCTAAATGCTTTTCCACAGTATCTGCTAGAGAGTCTAACAGAGTTTCTCGGTGTTCTCGGTAATTAGGAATACCTGTAGGCAATGCGCGGAGTCCCCGCTGCTGCCGCAAGTGATTTAACCAAGCTCGCCGCCAAGCTCCGTTGTCAAAGATGCCGTGCAGGTATGTACCCCAAATTGATTGAGAAGTATTGACAATGCCTAAACTAGCATCGTCAAATAGCGGTTGAGTCAAATCTGACTCTAGGATTTGCGTTTTTCCTTGATGAATTTCGTAACCGGAAACTGGCAAACCCGGTTGAGGATAGTTAGATGTTACGATTCGTTGGCGGGCAATTTTGTTCGGTGCCATCGCCGTTTTCAAAGGCAGCAATCCTAATCCTGGAAATTCTCCCTTTTCTCCCTCAATGCCTTCTTTATCGGTGATACTTTGTCCCAGCATCTGAAAGCCGCCGCAAACTCCCATGACGGTACCGCCAGCTACTAAATAATTTTGAATAGCTTTTGCCATACCTGTTTGGCGCAGCACTTGCAAATCGGAAATTGTAGTTTTAGAGCCTGGTAAAATCACGGCGTCTGGATGGCCTAAATGGTCTTTTGGGCTGACATATTTGACGGTGACGGAAGTTTCCGACTCCAGGGGGTCAAAGTCGGTAAAATTGGAAATTCGGGGCAGGCGGATGACCGAAATATTTATGTCGGTTTGAGAATTGGGAGAACGTCGATCGAGCAAATCGAGAGAATCTTCTGAGGGAAACACTTCGTCGATCCAAGGAATCACCCCAACTACCGGGATTCCCGTCCTTTCTTCTAGCCAAGTCAGGCCCGGATCTAATATCGATTTTTGTCCTCGGAACTTATTAATAATGAATCCTTTAATTAAAGCCCGTTCGTCTGGATCGAGCAATTCCAGAGTACCGATGATGTGAGCAAAAGCACCGCCGCGATCGATATCAACTACTAGCAAAGTCCGAGCCTTTAAATATTTAGCTACCCGCATATTTGTTAAATCCCGATGTTTGAGATTAATCTCTGCAGGGCTACCGGCTCCCTCACACACAATCATGTCAAATTCTTGCTTGAGAAATTCTAAAGATTCCCGAATAGCTTGCCAGCCGATATCGAAATACTGCTCGTAATATTGAGATGCTCGCACATTGGCGATCGCCCGACCCTTGACAATCAATTGAGAAGTCATGTCTCCTTGTGGCTTGAGCAAAATCGGATTCATTTCTACCCAAGGTGCGATGCCCGCAGCCCAAGCTTGTACTGCTTGAGCGTAACCAATCTCTCCGCCGGCCGCTGTGACATAGGAATTCAGTGCCATATTCTGACCTTTAAACGGAGTTACTCGCCAGCCTCGCCGAGAAAAGATTCGACACAAAGCTGCCACGAGTAAAGATTTCCCTGCGTGAGATGTTGTTCCCACGACCATAATTGCTTTCATAATATTAAGGGAGAAGGAAGAAGGAAGAGGGAAGAAGGAAGAAGGAAGAAGGAAGAAGGAAGAAGGAAGAGGGAAGAAGGAAGAAGGAAGAAGGAAGAGGGAAGAAGGAAGAGGGAAGAAGTAATAAGTAATAAGAAAAAAGTAATAAGAAAAAAGTAAGAAGTAAGAATTAAGAAGGCAGAAGGCAGAATCAAAAAAAATTCTGGTTTCTACCTTTTGCTTTCTGCCTTAAGATGACGGCTTATCTTCGCCAGATACATTCTCAGACTTGGATTCATCGGCCGCACGAGCAGCTTCTACTAGCTCCGAAGGGGGGGGATTCGGGCGAATCAATTCCGGTTGTTCTCCCTCAGAAGATGGTGTTTTATCTGTGGAAGGGGGGTGATTAGGGGAACTCAATTCAGTTTGTTCTGCCTCAGAAGAGAGTTCTTCACCTGTGGATTCGATCGAGATCACTGATACTGAAACCGTTTCCACCTGCACGCTCAACCCAGGTTCTCCCGGTACTTCTATCTCTACAGGCGCTGCCATTTCCACCACAGTCATTTCTATCGATGCTGCAGGGGCTTCTGCTTCCGGTACGCCTGCTGCTGCTTCCGCTTCACCCACTGCTGCCAGCGGTGTCTGGGCTTCCAGAGATACAGTAGGGGCTGCTGCTTCTGGTTCACCCACTGCTGCCAGCGGTGTCTGGATTTGGGCGGACGATCGATCTTCGATCGGAGTTTCCCCTATTTTGTCAGAACTCGCGGTTTCTGTGGCCATCAACGCGGCCATTGCTTCAACATTGGTGGGAAAAGGCACTCCTTGGCTGGTTTCAACAGCAGTGTTGCTGCTTTCGGCTGCCACTTCCGCAGCCGCCGCGGCTAATTCGGATTCGAGAATTTGGTCGATAGCCGGTGCTGGAGTTGCCGTTATTTGAGATTCAGGGGCGATCGATTCTGGAGTCGCTGAAGGTTTTGGCGTCTGGGGAGTTGCATCAGACTTGTTTTTAGTCGCACCGAGTCCTAACATACCGCCGAGACTATTTTTGATATTGCCGAACAGACTTCCGAAACCGCCGGATTTTTTAGCTGGTTTAGGAGGAGTTGGGGCCGCCGTTGGGGCCGCCGCTGCTGCCGCAGCCGCCTGCGACTCTTTAACGGCTGTCCTCCATTCTGTTTCCTCGTCAAAATCATCGGCTTCTGGCTGCTGTTGAGGCTCTGGCTGAGCCTCTGCTGGCTCCACACTTGGTGCAACGGCTATTTCTGAAATTTCTAGAGGTAGAGGTAGAGGAGTGAAGCTGCTGGCTAATTCTGCTGGGGGTTGTGAAGTCTCAGCAGCAGGAGTTTCGACTGAAAACACTGGTATTTCTGCAATTGCAGGTGGTTTCGAGTCGGGAATTTTCAAGTCAGGGGCGATCGCACTTTCAGCAATACTTTCAGCTATGGGGGGAATCGCCGGCTGTTCTTCTAGCTTTACCTCGCCCTTATCCAGAGTGGGTGCTGGAACCACATCAGTTTTTGGTTTGGGCGATCGAACAAACTTAGGTTTTTTCGCTGCTGCGGGTTCTTTTTTCTTGGCAAACAAACCAGCAAACGGCACGCCTGCTGCAGCCAAATTCGCCGACTGAGGAATCGGCGTTTGCTCAGCAATCGGCGTCACCTGCCGGCGCAAAGTCAGAGTTTCCCAGGCAAACCAGCCCAACATCGCCACGCCCGCCATTTGACCAAGCAGGAGAGCACCAGTAATTCGTCCCGCACAAGCCCATAAAATTAACGCATAAAAAAGTCCTACCCCGCTCCAGGTAAAATCACTTTTGCGGTGCACTTCTGGAAAAAAGAAGGCCGCCATGTAAATACTGAAGCTGCCTAGACCGACCGCCAACGCCAGAATGTATGCAAGCATCTTGTCGGTACCTCCGCTGTGTCAAATAACTTCTACGCGCTAATTCTACCTTTGAGAGAGACTCAACGGCTTCTTTCTCTAGGACAATTCTTGATTTTTAGGGAAGTTTGGCAATGCGCCGTGTAAGGAATTTAACACGTTCAACGGATGTTGACGCCAGAAGTGCGAGTCAAGATTTCCCACTCTCCCCCACATCCCTAATGCCCATTACCCCCTAGGCTCACACCCCCTATCCCCATCACCCCCTTCTCCGTGGTGATATATGTCACTTAACTATGCCCATGCGATCGCACCAAGCGACTGAGGATGTTTATATGTTGTAGGTGTAAGAGGAATTATGCCCTAGGGCGTATGTATGGGAGACAGTGCCATGTTAGAAAAACTATTATTAGCGGCCGGCTTAACCTTATCGCTTCAAATATTTCCCGGACTAAGCACTTCCGCGAAATTACCGAAAAATTTGGTATTGCGATCGAGCGATCGTCCGGCTCAAACCCTGAAACTTCCCATTGTTGCAGTACCTGCAGGCATCAAGCCGAATGTCCAATCCTAATGATACGTGCCAGATCATACGTGCAAGTGCGATCGGACTTAGGCAGAGCCTTTCTAATATTTTTTTCGAGCTGTCCTCTTTTCTATGTGACTGTTCACAACTCATCAGTTTGTAGTCAGGGCTTTAGTCCTCATTAATATCACCTAATAAGGACTAAAGCCCTTACTACAAACCCTAGGTCAATAATGAGTAGCAGATTGAACATTAATTCCTATAACATACTACTAGACAAATTTCAACATCAGCTTGTCAAGTAAAGACTTTCAAACGTTAAAAAACTTGTGTAATCCTGAGTAAAGGATCAAAATAGATATATAATCCCCTGATGGCTCTCCAAGCTAATAAGCACATTGACTATTAAATCAAGGAAAGCGAAAATGGGACTTAGCGATATTCTCTTGAATGAAAACAACAGAGAAACTTTTGTTGATGACTGTGTAAAGTTGATAGACCAACAAGTTGCAGCAGCCTCCGGATTGGGTGGTCTAGCTCTGAAAGCTGCCTACTCTACTGTCAAGGGGATACGGGCTGACTATTGCGCCCAAGTCGTCGATCAACTTCTGCCAGAAATCTCGATCGCACTCGATCCGATGTGGACTGAAGCCGTAAACAATGGCAACCCAGTAGAATATCTAGCCCAAAGAAAAGGTGAAGTAGCAGACGAATTGCTCCAGATAAGTGACAAAAGGGTCGAGAAAAGCACAAGAGCGATGGTTAAAGGCGCCTATGCCAAACTCCGCCCCTCAGCTAAGACTTACGTGGAAAACGGAGTACCGGATTTAGCCAAAATTATTAATAAACATAGTGCGGCCTGATAAGTGAGCAACGGCTAAAAAACAGAATACCCAGATACCCGGCTTCTTCAAGAAATCGGGTATCTAAAATCAGACTTATTCGTAAGTTTGTACTTAGGATGGAGAGCCATAATTTTATGCTTATCCATTGCCAATTACCCATTGATTTGCCGCCAATATTTTCAACAGCGCTTGTCCGGTAATTCCCAACCCCAAAAACATTACAAACATAGCGCTAATGGCAGGCAGAAATTTGACTGCTGTTATCTGTTTTGGCAGTTTATCAAAATTACGTTTGGCATAAACTAAGATTAATCCGATCGCACTCAGCACTAAAGCCAACCCCAAACTAAACGCTACCACTAACGTCATTCCCAAACCAACATTGCCCAAAGCCGACGCACTCAACAGCATCACCAAAGCGGAAGGACAAGGCAACAAACCGCCGGAAATTCCCAACGCCAATAAGCTTTTCCATGTAATAGCAGAACCGTCAGCACCGGGAGGCAAATGCGAGTGAATCCGGCCGTCTCCGTGATGGTGGTAGTGGTGAGATATATCGGGTTTTACAGGCTTAAATTCTCGCTCCCAACTTCCTCTACTCAAAAGATTTACTGGTTCTTCACATTCCGCAGTAAGGACTTTACTCCTTAACAACCAGTTTTTATTATTAAAAATTTTACTTTTGATTTTTTTGAGAAATTCCTTTTTCACTAATAACCTAGTCTTGATTTTTGATAAAAGTAAGTTAAACCCGATGAAAGCTACTAATAAACCAGAGATTAAACTCAGCCAAGGATCTAATTTTTCTGGATCAATTAAGTTAGAAGCAAACAAAGTAATTCCGCCCACAGCAAACACGCCGGCAGTGTGAGTAATTGTAGTCGTCGCTGCTAGAAATAAAGCGTGTATCGGAGTAGCCCGCGAACCAACTAAATAAGCGCCGACTATGGTTTTTCCGTGTCCGGGCGACATCGCGTGCACGCATCCCCAAGCAAATGCTCCCGCTACTGCTAGCAGCAAACTCCAACCTGAATCCCAGATAGATTCCTTTCCTGCTAACAAAAAGTCGCGGTTTTGTGGCGTAAACACAAAGCTTTTTACAGAATCCGCTTGTACAATCGTAGCTTGGCAGCTAGCTGTCGGAACTTCTGGCAAAAACAGATTGTAATTAATCCGCAAGTTCTCTGGTTTGGAGATGGAAATTGAGTCAGGTAAAGCGGGGGTTTTATCTTGAGAAGGTACGGGCCAGGTGTATTCTAAAATTAAGGTGCTGTGGGTATTCGGCTGCTGGATTAAGCTGGCGGTTTTACCTGCTATGTCTAGCGGTTTTACTGCTACGGAGCCTTGAATGTTGCTACTGTTGGTGAGACGGATTTGTTGGCTAAAAAACTTTTCTAGCTGTGTTTGGTGGTTGCGAACTTCAGCAGGTTGTAGCTGGCTGTCTCGATTGTCGTCGGCGAAGTTTGTTAAACCGGTTGGGAATGTTAATGTTATTTCCGTTTGCAAATCGTTGACTACTATTTCTGCTACGGATAAGTCTGACCAGTGCGAGTAAACTGGTCTGGTTGAGGTGGTTAGTAATAATGAAAGTGTCAGGAAGAATAGGATAAAAAATTTTGAAATTCGGTTATTTTTGTACTGCATAAATACCTGTTTTGTTAGTAATTTTCGGATGAATTATTTGTTTTTGTTGTGATTTTTCCGGCGCGCTTACCCGCAAGCCCGCCGGGGATTGAAATCCCCGTCTCATAGCGAAAGTCGGTTGAAACCGACTGAAAGATTTTCTACTTTTTATTGAAATCTTTTAGTTCTATGCAAGAGGACTTAAGCTTTTAGCCAGGGGTTGAAACCCCTGGCTGATTGACGCAATGGCGAACTTTGCCGAATGGCTGCTATTAGCTAATCTCAAAATTCATAACTTCCCAAGCCCAATGCTTGGCGAGATCGATCGTCAAAATTCGGGTCAATTTCCTTGGACTTTTGAAAATAAGCGCGAGATTCGGTATCCTTACCTAAAGTCCGGGCGATCGCACCAGCCCGGTAAAACATCCCCGCATCCCGAATCCCCGATCGCACTATTTCGGCCATCACTCGATCGGCCTTTTGCCATTCCCCAGCGGCGGAAAGCGCCCAAGCCAAAGTATCAAGCGTCACAGCATCCCGCCGAATTTTCACCTCCTCCTGCATTAACGTCAGCGCTTCCGCGACATCCTGCGATCGACCTTTTTCCAGCAGCAAACTTGCCAAATCCCTGCGGTGGCCAAAACCGCCAGATCCAGAAACCTGTTCCTGTCGCAGCCCAGCTTCTGCTTTGTCGCGAAGTCGCCGGGATTCGATCGCATCTCCCTGCAAATCCTTCACCCTCGCCATACCGCGATCGACAATGCGATCGAACACAGTCTCAACCCCGCCAGAATACGCAGAAACCTTGCTGTAATAGCCTTCCGCTTCCCGATAATTGCCCTGCCGCGTCTCCAAATCCGCCAAATAAATCAGCGCCAGCGGGTATCGCGGCACCAAGCGCAGCGCCTCCAAAAACAGCGCTTTCGCCTGTACAAACTGCCCGCGACGCGCGTAAAATCGACCCAAGAGCGATCGGGCCCGCGCCGAACCCGCAACCTCTCCCGGTTCCTCCGCCGCCATTGCTTGGCGGTAATCCTGCAAAACCTCAGCATCTCTGCCCTGAGACTCTCTCACTAAAGCTCTCAAAGTGAGAGAACCCAAGTTGGGAATCCGGTTAACTAAGGCTTCTGCGGCTGCATTTGCCTCGCTCACTTTTCCCATTGCTAAGTGAGATGTAACTTTCAGGGCGATCGCATCTTCATTGTCAGAACCCGCCTGTTTAGCAAAGCGCAAAGCAGTAGCAAAATCGTGTCTGGCCTCGGCAATTCGAGCTAAAACTAACAGCGCACCTTTGTTCTCAAAAGGCAAATCGGCGATCGACCTTTGAGCCGCTTGTTCTGCCAATAAAAACCAACCTCCCTCCCCAGTAGCGCGAGCCATTTTCAAATAAGATCCAGCCAGTGCCGCCCGGTTCAAACCGCTGCGGGAATCAACAGCCAGCCGCTGCTGGTAAAAAGCTATTTCTTGCTGAATAGCTTCCTTTTGATTGGGATTATTTCTCAAACTTTCCGAGAAATGATAGTGGTAATTAGCATCAAGATCCGCCGGAATTGTTTCAGAAAACATATCCGAAATCAAACGCCAATTAGGCAGCAAATTAATAACAACAATACCCACTACAGGAACTACTATCAGCAGCCACCACCCGAAAACATCCGATTTTATTCCTTGTCCTATTTTTGTTTTCATATATCTGCGTTCATCGCCTTCATCTGCGGTAAAACATTCAAATTCTATAAAGTTGCGTGGTTATTGGTTATTAGTTATTAGCCAATAACAACTAACCAATAACCAATAACAACTAACCAATAACTAATTAGGCAAAGCCAAATAAGGAAAAGTCGGTTCTAAAGGTTTGTGTCCCTGAGCCGGATTTCCCGGAGTTCCGTTATATGAAACATTATCGCCAACCGGAGATCCCACCAAAGCTCCCAGAGTGATATCAATAACGTCGTCCATCAGCATACGACCTCCGATCAAGCTTCCTTGAGCATTTGTAGCGCTAGCGTAGCCGCTGGTTTTTGTGGTATCGATCCGCATGACATCGGGCAAGAAAGCTCCGGCGATCGCATTTGGATCGACATTATCGTTGCCATCCAAAAGATCCACAGCATTCAGAGTAGCAACAGCTTCCTGCCGCACGGGAGCAGCAGCAGCGCTCAAATCCAATCTCGGAGGAATATTATTGAATGCTTCCAGATAAGCGGGAGAAACTATCAAACCCTCATTAATTGCAGGTCTCGCCAAACGCTCGAATTGTTTGAAACCGCCGGCTCCATCCCGGATCGAAACTGTTGACCAAACATCAAAAGTATTCGCCCCAGTTCCTGCTTGCAAGAACGCTTTGGGAACGCGGACAGCAATTGTATTGACGTTGTAACCTTTAGTAAAGTCGATCGCTTGATTCGGTTGTTTAAAAGCAGTGCGCGGCCCCGTTCCCAAAGCTGCGGCGCGAACTCGGAAAAATTGTTCCACATCAAAGAAAAACGGGTCTTCGCGTAAACCCGCAAATACAGTCAAGTTAGAACCGCCCACAGGTACTGTATTCAAAACAGCATTAGAATTCAGCGGAGTTGTGGCAATTAACCCGCCGTTAACTGTAGCCTTAGTAGTTGTCTCCGAGCCGTTGCGAACAACAGTTACAGCTACCGCTTGCATACCTCTATTATTAGGCGGACTGAAGGCAAACCGCAAGATAATATCCGAACGTCCAGTAGGTGTAGAATTCACGTCACCTACTTGCGTGATGTGAAATTGGTAGAGGGCTGTAGTGCTGAAATAATATTGATAGCGAGCTACAGACCTGGGATTTGAATTCATGGTAAATACTAAATCCCCGTCTGCAGCACCGGAGTTTTGGTCTTTTTCGCGATATACATATAGGTCAGTTAAATTGACCGCGCGACCTTTGATATCTACTTCGCCGTCGTCGTGGTCGGAAGCGACAATTATCGCGGGAGTTAATAGAGCAATTAGAGCTACTTCAATAGCTAGTATGGTTCGGCGAATTTTTTTTGTGAGCTTCACAGTTAGCACCTTTATTTCAATGAAATTTTTGCACAAATCAATGGTAAATAACCCGCATTCGCGGGTTTTACTTTTGTAGCAACAGGTTGAAATCTGTCAACCTGTCGGGCTTTTGCGCTATTGCTGAGCCTTCTCCTATTGGTGGTATACGAAGGTTTGGCAATTTTGGATCTGTGCTTCAAGATAAATTTATGGAAAAAAGTGTGTTATTGAGGATTTACTCGTTCCCGGACTATGCTTGGGAATGCCTGCTCCCAGACACGGCTTCCCTCGATCGAGTGGAGCCACAGCCTCGCTTCTACGGGTTCCCAGGCTCTTCTTGGGAGCGATCGAACAAAGCTTGGGAACGAGTGAATGGCGCTGTTTTGACTCTTCACGCTCAGGGATTTTTTCGTTCTGCATAAAGCGGATTGCTAAGTCTAAAAAAAATCACTAATTAGGTGGTAAAATTCCAGATGACTTGGGATTTTTACAATTCAAAGCACGACAAAATTAGCCTAAAAAGGCATACTCCAGTTTGTACCCCAACTTCAAACTTACAATTATGTTCTGTAGTGATATACGCCGAATTTTTAATTTTGGATCTGTGCAGTCAAAACAAAAATTTTAGGTACACTGAGATGACAGGCCAGAAGTCAGGCGATGAATCGCTGCTTTTAGTGCAGATTGCCCAGAAAGACCAAACGGCATTAGCTAAACTTTACGATCGCTACGGTCGCCCAAGCTACGCTCTCGCTTACAAAATTCTGGGTTCGGTAGAAGAAGCTGAAGAAGTTGTACTCGATGTTTTTTCCCAAATTTGGCAAAAAGCAGCAACTTACGATCCTTCTCGCAGTCGAGCAGATACCTGGTTGTTCATGCTTACCCGCAGTCGTTCCCTCGATCGGCTCCGAGCGATGCAGCGAACAGTCCGGGCTGCTGAAGCTTGTCTGGAAGATGCGAAGGTACCCATCTCTAGCGTTGCAGAACCGATGGAAGATGCAATGTTTAAAGAACGCAGGGAACAAGTCAAAGCAGCCTTAGAAAAACTGCCAAAGGAACAGCAAGAGGCGATCGAACTCGCCTACTACCAAGGGCTGACTTGCGCGGCGATATCAGCTAAAACTGGTATCCCGACAGGTACAATCAAAACCAGAATTCGGTTGGGTATTTCCAAATTGCGTCAAGCTTTGAGCGAACAATTTTTTTAGATTGTCAAAAAACAAAATTTAAGTTGTTTAACATCAATCTAAAATTATGACCTCTCCAATCATCCATCTTGAGTGCGAGGGCAGCAGACCAATTTCCAGTTTAAAATCAACCTAGGCTGAATTACAATTAATGGCGGAAAACAGATGGAAATGATGCCAGACGAGGAATATAAAATCCTTGCAGCCCTTCAAGCTCTCGATATCCTCGACGAGTCAGAACGAGGCGCATTTGCAGAGAAATTGAAAGAGTCCCCAGAACTTACAAGTGAATTAGCTGCTTTGGAATCAACAATTGCCGCGATCGCCTACACAGCCCCCCCAGTTCCCGTCGCACCCGACCTCAAAAACCGCCTGTTTCAGCGCATAGCCCAACTGCCGCTAACCCCGGCAGAATCAGCCAATATAAAGCCAATTGTTACCTCTCCAACCGAGAACAATACTCCATCTTTAATAGTGCGATCGCACGATGTCAAATGGAAATCTTATGGAGTTCCGGGAGTTTCGTTCGGCAAGCTTTACATTGACAAAAAAAAGCGCGAAATTACCTGCTTGATGCGACTAGAACCTGGAGTAACATTTCCCATGCACCGACACGCTGCCTCGGAGGAAGTGCTGGTCTTAGAAGGAGACTTAATTGTAGAAGGGGAAATTTGCCATCAAGGCGACTACATTCGATCGGTTCCCGGTTCCACACATTCGCCCCTCACAGAAGGGGGATGTTTGCTGTTAATGAAAACTTCCCTAGACAACGAGATGTTCGTCTGATATTATTTTTGTTGAATTGCCGACAGCTTGGAGAGCGGGTTTATGTAGATTTTTAGTTAGAAGTATAGGGTGCATCTCACTTTTGCGAATGTGTCAAAAAAGAGTTAAAATGAAAAAGCTAGTAAAATCGTCAAATAAAGAT
>NZ_JAUBSH010000032.1:0-206 GCF_036704705.1 Microcoleus sp. K1-B1
CATTATCCTCGTTACCATTGAGGGTGTCGTTGCCGGCCAATCCATTGAGGGTGTCGTTGCCGGCCAATCCATTGATGAAATCTGGATTGGCAGTTCCGCTTAAGTTATCAGCGCCAGGAGTGCCATTTATAGGGGGGTTGTCTATCGTAACGTTGATACTCACCGTAGCCGGGACAGTCGCAGCCCCGTCGCTAACGCTGTAAGTG
>NZ_JAUBSH010000032.1:306-69769 GCF_036704705.1 Microcoleus sp. K1-B1
AAGGTATCAGTCCCTACAAAGCCAGCTTGAGGAGTATAAGTGAAGTCACCGAGGGGATTAAACGCGATCGTACCGTTGCTTGGGCCTGTAACTACGACGGGAACCAACCGATCTAAGTCGATGTCGGAGTCGTTGCCTAAAACTCCTGGAACTGCTACGCTGAGCACTTTGTCGTGCAGGACGCTGTAGGTGTCGGGATTTACTATTGGCAGACTGTTGGTAACGTTGATACTCACCGTCGCGGGGACAGTCGCAGCCCCGTCGCTAACGCTGTAAGTGAAGGTATCAGTCCCTACAAAGCCAGCTTGAGGAGTATAAGTGAAGTCACCGAGGGGATTAAACGCGATCGTACCGTTAGTCGGGCCTGTGACTAAAGTGGCAGTTAGCGGGTCGCTGTTGGCGTCGGTGTCGTTGATTAAGACGGATGGAAGTCCGTTGATAATTTGGTCGTGCAGGACAGTATAGGTGTCAGGATTTGCCACCGGGAAGTTATTAACCGAGATGGGGCCCAGAGTAAAAGTGGAACTTGCTTGATCGGTGTCGTCGCCGAAGAATAGGAAGTTTGCCTTGTTGTAGGGAGTAAAGGGTAAAGCCGGCTGACTGGTTGCCGGATTAAATGCCGTATAGTTCTGCAGCGGCTGATTTGTCAGCAATGCTGTGGCGCCGGCAAACAGGCTGTAAGTGCTGCCTTGAACGACGAGTTTATAGTCTGTAGTCTCGCTGATGTTAAAAGGTGAACTTTCCCCGCGAGTAAAGGTGGGAGCTGATGTTGGTGTACCACCGGTTTGAGCAAAAATGCCTCCGTTGGGGGCGAGGTTGCGGTTGGTGAAACCCAGTTCAATGCCATTTTGAGCATCGCTGCTAATGGCGATGATGCTGAAACCCGCCCGATTGTCACTATTACTGTTTTCAACGTTGACTGCAACTCGAAAAGAAACGCTGTAACCGTCGGTGAGGTTGAGTGCGGGGAAACTTGGGTTAACTAGATTAAATGTTCCTGGCGCGGGAGTAGGGGTGTACTTGTAGTTGCTATAGCCCGCGTAGCCTGTATTGTTATTCGCGGCAGTCACCCTAGCAGTATTAAGGCCCGTCGTGTTGGGCGAGAACGCACCAGCAGCAGGAGGAACACCAGAACCATCTGGGGGAGGCAGAAAAGGTAGAGGTATCTGCCCGTAAGCTAATTGAGTACCGCCCGGTGTCCCTATGCCCGGTGTTGCAGAAGAAAGCCCAAAGTTACTTGTGCCGTCATAGAGGGTAAAACCGAACACAAATTGGTAAGCGGCTCTTGTGGCTGGGTCGATCGCCAACCCAGATGACACCGCTCCCGTTGTATAATCTAATTCCCAATCTCCGCCCATAGCTGCACTGCCGATCGGCGATCTAGAAGCAGCAATTTTTGCCTTAGTTAGCTGACTCAGTTGCTGCACAAAGTTAGCGCCCTTTTCGCCCGCCGCTACATCGCACCCGTACAGCAAAATCTCTCCACTGTCTGCCAGCGATCGCCACCAACGCTGCAATTGATTAGCATAAGTTTTTAAATTTGTCAAGTTTAGATCGATCGCGCCTAGCAGTAAACTCGCGGGGCGGCCGTGGCAGATGATATGAATACTTTTAATATTGCTGCGAGTCGCTAGCGCCTCAGTAATTTGTGCTACTCCATCCCGCGCGGCATCCAGGGTAATTACTTCTGTCCCCGCTGCGATACCGTTGTGGAGAGTTTGGCCATCGGGAAGGGCAGAGTCGATAAAGGCGATCGAACTAAAAACTGAACTGATAAAATTTGGCACAATACACCTTTGGTTAGATGACGGTAGGAAAATTAAGGCATATCTAGCTTAGCAAGTTCAAAAATTAAATGTCATCAGTAAAATTAACAATCAAGACGAATGATACTAATTTCCCGTGAGCCTGCAACAGACGCATCTTGATACAGGCGGATTTAGCCAATAAATCCTTTAAAAAAGCGACAATTCTGGTACAGAACCAGCCCTATCAAGGTTCGATCGCCAAAAGTTCTTCAGCAACCAATCCTTTCTGAATAGCGAGCACTGCTGCTTGAGTGCGATCGCGCACTTCTAACTTTTGCAAAATCGCGTGTACGTGAACCCGCACAGTCCCCGGAGCAATGTACAATATTTGTGCAATTTCCTGATTACTTTTCCCCCCCGCAACTAAAGCCAAGATTTCCTGTTCTCGCTTCGTCAGCGGATTTTCCAAAACTTCTGATTTTGACCCTACTTTCACAGGTTCAGGATTAGCAAAAACCGCCCGAATTTCCGCAGTTGCCGCCTGATCCCACCAAGAAGCGCCCGCCGCTACCGATCGAATTGCCAACACTAAAGTTTCCGCCGCAATTCCCTTGAGGCAATAGCCCTGAGCTCCCGCTGCTATTAATCTTTCAATTAAGGATTTTTGCGAATGAGATGTTAAAATTAAAACGGGAATTTCTGGATGTCGATCTTTAATTTGGCGACACGCTTCAATACCGCCAATTCCCGGCAAACCGACATCGAGAACTACCACATCTGGCAAGTGTTCCTGAGTCAATTCTACTGCCGTTTCGCCATCTTCTGCCTCGGCAATTACTTGCAAGCAACTTTCTTGCTGCAACCTGGTTTGCAGCCCCAACCGAAACAGTTCGTCGTCTTCAACTAGGAGAATTCGCAACGGATAAGCTGGTTTCATTTCTGTGGGATAGCAGGGAGTCGGAATCCAAATAAAGCACCGTGTGGCAATTTATTTTCTGCCCAAATTATACCGCCGTGGGCGTCAACAATTTGGCGAGATAAGTATAATCCTAATCCCGATCCTTTGGCTTGCCTATCGCTGTGTCCTTGATAAAAACGCTCGAACAAGTGGGGCAGTTCATCGGCAGTAATTCCCAACCCGCTATCGATAACTTTCACCACCTGATAACTCGCATAAGATTCCATAACAATTTCTACTTTTCCACCGCGAGGAGAATGGTTAATGCCGTTTGTTAGCAAATTAGCAAAAACGCGCTGGAGTTGCACCGCATCGCCATTTACCCACAAAGAGCGACGGAAATCTGACTCTCCGTAACTCATATTAATGTAAACCCGACGCGCCGCCGATAAATCTATGAGTGTTGCGATTACTTCTTCTGCCAAAGCTACTAAATTTACGGGCGCAAGTTGCAGTTTTAAACCTTCGGCATCATTGCGGTAAACATCCAGCAGCGTTTCTACTAATTGTAGTGACATTTTGTGCGATCGCGCCATTGTTTCGAGAACTTTTTGCTGACTGGCGGTGACATTCCCAAATTTTGCTGACCCAAAAGCTTTAATTGTTTCAATCGCCCCCAGCATCGGCGTTTTTAAGTCGTGACTCAAAGTAGAGACAAAATCTTCTCGGATGCTTGCTAGCTGCTGCTGCGACTGCAACTCAGCTTTAGCGATCGCGATCGTCTCTTGGTACTGCTGGTTGCGATCGCTCAAATATCCCGTCACCCCTAAAGCCATGACTGCGATCGATCTATTTGCAACTGTCGCTAGGGCGATCGTTTCTCCGTAAGGAACAAACAAATTTAACAGCGTCAAAGCTACTGCTACCAGCGTAATTTGTAACTTACCCAACCGACTCAAGCGCGAATTTGCCAGTAAAATCGGCCCTGTGTACAAATACCCAAACAGATACTCCGACGGCGTAGTAAATTCCAGCACTACAACGATCGCAAATAAACTTGCGATCGACCACCTCCCCCGCAAATACTTCTCTTGAATTGCCTGGTTGTCTGTGATTTTCAATAAGCTGTTTAACATCCTTTATCCATCCATTTTATATTTTATATTTACACTCTACTCTCTGCCTTATCCCTGCGTTTTTTCTTTGCCAAATTTTGTCTCATGTGACGCAAAAACAAGCGTTTAGATAACATCTATATCTGCAAGCATAGATACTGCTAAATATTTAAACATTTGTCAGTTAGTGAAAATATATAGCAGCTAAGCATAACGGGTAAACGGAAACTTATACCTGCGGGCTGATTATCAAAAATCCTAACGGCAAGTATATTGATTTTTAAAAGCAGATTGCACTTTTAAGGAAGTATTGGCTCAGTTATGCTTGAAGGATTAATTCAAATCGCATTAACGCTAATCATTGTAGTAGCGACCGCCCCTATTTTTGGTAATTACATGGCGCGGGTGTACATGGGAGAACCAACCATTCTCGACCCCGCTATTAAACCTCTAGAACAACTCATCTATAAAGCCAGCAATATCCGGTCTATAGATTCGATGACAGGTTGGCAATATGCCCGATCGCTACTGTACAGCAATGCAGCAATGGGCATATTTGTTTTCCTAATTTTCATGCTTCAAGGAGTGCTGCCTTTAAATGCCACCGGCTTAACTGCCCCAACCTGGGATACTGCGCTGCACACAACTATTTCATTCCTCACAAATACCGACCAACAGCATTACTCTGGGGAGACAACATTCACTTATTTATCCCAGTTAACCCTGGGATTTTTAATGTTTACCTCAGCAGCAACTGGTTTGGCAGTAGGAATTGCTTTTATCCGGGGATTAACCGGCCGTCCATTGGGCAACTTTTACATCGATTTAATTCAATCCATTACCAGAATTCTGCTACCACTTTCTTTAATAATTGCCTTACTTTTGCTAATTTCTGGAGTGCCAGAAACCCTAGCCGGGCCGGCAGTAGCCCGTACCTTAGAAGGCGGCACGCAAATAATTGCTCGCGGCCCAGTAGCTCACTTTGAAAGCATCAAACAACTCGGAGAAAATGGCGGCGGTTTTTTTGCCATTAACTCGGCTCATCCCTTTGAAAATCCAAACCCTTTTACCAACCTGCTGGAAACACTAGCAATGGTTTCTCTACCAGCAGCTATGATTCACACCTACGGCAGATTTGCCAACAACAAAAAGCAGGGATGGCTGATTTTTTGGATGGTGTTTGCCATCTATTTTTTCTTGATTGGCATTGCAGCGTTTGGCGAGTACGGCGGCAACCCTCAAATTAATAATTTATTGGGCACGCAACAACCAAATTTAGAAGGCAAAGAAGTTAGGTTTGGCTGGGCAGAAACTGCACTTTGGGCGGTGACTACCACTGGCACAATGTGCGGCGCCGTCAACGGAATGCACGATTCTTTAATGCCTCTCGGTGGTTTTGCCACTCTGTTTAATTTGTTTTTACAAATCGTTTGGGGCGGACAGGGAACGGGAACTGCTTACTTATTTATTTACTCAATTTTGAGCGTATTTCTCACCGGATTGATGGTGGGGAGAACGCCAGAGTTTTTGGGGCGCAAAATTGAGAAACGGGAAATAGTTTTAGCCAGCGTTGTTTTGTTAATTCACCCGATCGCCGTTTTAATCCCCGGTGCCATTTCTCTCGCATTTACCGACAGTTTGAGCGGCATCAGCAACCCCGGATTTCACGGCATTTCCCAGGTGATGTACGAATACGCTTCGGCAGCCGCTAACAACGGTTCTGGCTTGGAAGGATTGGCCGACTCTCAACCCGCGCCTACGGGACTTTGGTGGAATTTAAGCACCTGTTTTAGCCTGATGTTGGGGCGCTACGTTCCAATTATTGCCCTGCTGCTGTTAGCTGACAGCATGACGAACAAACAACTGGTTCCCGAAACAACGGGCACTCTCAGAACAGATTCAGTTTTGTTCACCAGCGTCACCGCAGGAGTAATTATAATTCTGGGCGCGCTGACATTTTTCCCAGTTTTGGCTTTAGGGCCAATTGCCGAAGGATATGAAATTAGCAACGGCAAATTTGAACCCACACCGATAACTGCACCCACAACACCTTTAGCAACACCAACTCCTCCACCTCAGTAGCTAAAAATTATCAACCTCACTCTTCTCTTTCTCTGTGTTCTCTGTGTTCTCTGTGGTTCATTAAAAATCCCAAATCGATATGACTTCTTCCCATACCCCTGATTCCCCAAAAAAACCTGCTAGAGGCTCTCGCGAATCTCGCAAGCACACGCCAAAAGCAAATACAAAAGGTCTTTATCAAAGAGCTTTTAAACAAGCTTTTGTCAAGCTAAACCCGCGGGTGATGCTGAAAAATCCGGTGATGTTTGTGGTGTGGGTTGGCACAATTGTGACTGCATTATTAACGATCGACCCGACGCTGTTCGGCCCGGTTCCCGGTGAAAATCAGAGAGTTTTTAACGGTTTAGTCACGTTTATTTTGTTCTTTACTTTGGTATTTGCTAATTTTGCCGAAGCGATAGCAGAAGGGCGGGGGAAAGCGCAAGCAGATGCACTGCGATCGACCAAAGCCGACACAACAGCCCGCAAACTCCTACCAGACGGTTCAATTCAAGAAGTTAGTTCGACATCTCTGAGACGCGGCGACCAAATTAAAGTGATCGCAGGCGATGTCATTCCTGCCGACGGCGAAGTGATCGCAGGTGTCGCCTCGGTGGATGAATCTGCGATCACTGGCGAATCCGCACCGGTGCTCAAGGAACCGGGTTCGGACATCGCCAGTTCCGTTACCGGCGGCACGCGCATCCTTTCCGACGAACTGACGCTGCGGGTGATGGCCGACCCCGGTAAGGGGTTTTTGGACAGGATGATCGCGCTGGTGGAGGGCGCCGAACGATCGAAAACGCCGAACGAGATCGCGCTGACGGTGCTGCTGGCGGTGCTGACTCTGGTGTTTTTGATTGTGGTTGCGACGATTCCGCCCGTGGGAAATTACGTGAAAACCCCTGTGGGCGTGGTGACGCTGATTTCGCTGCTGGTGGCGCTGATTCCAACAACCATTGGCGGTTTGCTGAGCGCGATCGGCATTGCGGGCATGGATCGCGTCGCTCAGTTTAACGTGATAGCGACCTCTGGACGCGCCGTGGAGGCTTGCGGCGACGTGAATACGCTGATTTTGGACAAAACGGGGACGATCACGCTGGGGAACCGTTTAGCCGAGGAGTTCATTCCGGTAAACGGTCACTCGCTGGAGGAGGTTGCGAGTGTAGCCCTTGCTGCGAGTGTATTTGACGATACTCCAGAGGGAAAGTCGATCGTCCGTTTGGCTCAAAATTTGGGCGCAACGGTGAATTTCGATCGCGCTAACGCAACCGGGCTGGATTTTTCGGCAAAAACGCGGATGTCTGGCACGGATTTGCCCGATGGGACGGAGGTTCGCAAGGGCGCGGTGGATGCGGTGAAGGGTTTTGTGCGATCGCGGGGTGGCAATTTCGGGCAGGATCTCGATGCAGCTTACGAGCGAGTTTCCCGGCTTGGAGGCACACCTTTAGCTGTGTGTCAAGGCAGCGACACCTACGGCATTATCTATTTAAAAGATGTCATCAAACCCGGAATTCGCGATCGATTTGACCAACTGCGAAAAATGGGAATTCGCACCATTATGCTCACCGGAGATAACCGGATTACAGCATCAGTAATTGCCGATGAAGCAGGCGTTGACGACTTCATTGCCGAAGCAACTCCCGAGGACAAAATCGACGTAATTCGCAAACAACAAGCCGAGGGCAAATTAGTCGCAATGACAGGAGACGGAACCAACGACGCACCCGCACTAGCACAAGCAAACGTAGGCTTGGCGATGAATTCTGGAACCCAAGCCGCGAAGGAAGCTGCAAACATGGTGGACTTAGATTCTGACCCTACCAAACTAATTGACTTAGTGACAATTGGCAAACAATTGCTGATTACTCGCGGCGCGCTGACCACATTTTCCCTAGCCAACGATATAGCTAAATATTTTGCAATTATTCCCGCCATGTTTGCCCCCGTAGGCGCATTAAACGTCATGGGTTTAGCCAGCGGTAAATCTGCGGTTTTGTCGGCATTAGTTTACAATGCTTTGATTATTCCCGCTTTGATTCCCCTAGCATTAACCGGGGTAAAATTTCGACCTTTGAGCGCCAACCAACTGTTGCAGCGGAACATTTTAATCTACGGATTGGGCGGGGCAGTCGCGCCGTTTATTGCCATCAAAATTATTGATGTTTTGATTACCGCCGTTGGGCTAGCATAGATCGGGAAAGCATGACAAGGATTTTGAGACGGATACACGGATTAATCTCGTTCCCCGGCTCTGCCGGGGAACGCATATCCAGAGGCTCTGCCTCGATTTTTCCCAAACAATTATTCAATAGAAAGACAGATATTTATTCCCAAAATAAGGAGAATTCATGAAACGGAATGATTTGCTGAATGATATTTTTCCCAGAGATTTCCAAGAAATTATTGAGTTAGCTCAAAGGCTTTGGCAGCGCCACCCAATCCCGGTGCAGCTATTTCTAGTAATGTGTTTCAATGCTATAGTTGCCCCCGCTGTATACGCTGCTGCGGGTGAAGATTTGACCCGAAAAGCTGTCTGGGGTTTAAGTCTCCTAGGTTTGGTGATTATCGCCCTTTCTATTTACTTGTTCGTAGTCATATTTCAGCCGGAAAGATTTTAGTCAATAATTAACCCTTAGCAAATAACCGATCGAGGTAATTTATGAGAGAAATAATTAGAGCCATTCGCCTTACCCTGGTTTTGTGGGGAATTACAGCCATTATTTACCCTTTAATCTTGCTAGTAATCGGCCAAATTGCCTTCAACTCCCAGGCAAACGGCAGCTTAATTACCAACCAAGGAGTTGTAGTTGGCTCTGCTTTAATCGGTCAGCCTTTCTCCTCAGAAAGATATTTTTGGGGTCGTCCCAGCACCAGCAATTACAGCAGCTTTGCGACAGAAAATTACGATCCGACAAAAGGAGAAAATGTTAGTCAAAGAACAGGCGTTTCTGGTGCTAGCAACCTGGCTCCCAGTAACTCAGATTTGCTGAAGCGAGGTAATCAAAAAGAGGGTTTTCAAGGGGTGCAAGTTGAATTAGATCGCCTCAACAAAGCTGGTATCAAACCAACTGCTGATTTAGTCTACACCTCTGGTTCTAGCCTCGATCCGCACATTAGCGTAGAGGCAGCTCGATCGCAAATTCAGCGGATAGCAACGGTGCGATCGCTAAATATCAATCAAGTAGAAATGTTGGTAGCCAAAAATACAGATGGCAGATTTCTCGGCATTTTCGGCGAACCGGGAGTTAACGTCCTCAAACTGAATTTGGCTCTCGACGGTTTACAATAGTTGACAGTCAGTAGTCATTAGTCATTAGTCATTAGTTATTTGTTATTTGTTATTTGTTACTTGTAGCAACTGACAATCGCTAACTGACAACTGACAACTGACAACTGACAACCGCCAACTGACAACTGACAAGTGACAACTCACTACTCACTACTCACTACTCAGCTATGATTCACTCTAGCGAACTTACTAACAATCCAGACGCGGTTTACGCCCAACCTAACCGCACTTACGATCGCACCCCCCGCCGGGGAAAGCACAAAATATTTATCGGCATGGCCCCCGGTGTCGGCAAAACGTTCCGAATGCTGGAAGAAGGACACAGGCTGAAATCGGAAGGCATTGATGTGGTAATTGGACTGTTAGAAACTCACGGCCGGAAAGAGACAGCAGCTAAAGCAGAAGGATTGGAAATAGTGTCCAAAAAACCAATGCGGCGCGGCGAAAAAATGCTCACCGAAATGGATACGGATGCTGTCATAGAACGCCGTCCTCAATTAGCATTAATAGACGAACTCGCTCATACAAACATTCCGGGTTCTCTACGAGAAAAACGATATCAAGATGTCGAAGAAATTCTCAATGCTGGGATAGATGTTTTCTCCACCCTCAACATTCAGCACATAGAAAGTCTCAACGATTTAGTAGCTCGAATTACCGGAGTTGTAGTGCGAGAGCGAGTGCCCGATCGCGTCCTCGAAGATGCTGACGAAATAGTCGTTGTCGATGTCACGCCGGAAACTTTAGAAGAAAGGTTGCTTGAAGGCAAAATTTATGCTCCCGAAAAAATTGAACAATCTTTAGAAAACTTTTTCCAGCGCCGTCATTTAATCGCTTTGCGAGAACTCGCCCTGCGAGAAGTCGCAGACAATGTGGAAGACGATGCAGCAACTTTAAAAGGTCAATCTTGCAACATTCACGAACGAGTTTTAGTGTGCATCTCGACTTATCCCAACTCCTTGCAACTGCTGCGGCGGGGCGCGAGGATTGCTAGCTATATGAATGCCCCATTTTATGCTGTGTTTGTCAACGATCCAGACCGATTTTTAACAAAAGCAGAAAGCTTGCACGTTGAAACTTGTGAGAAACTCTGTCAAGAATTTAAGGGGCAATTTTTGCGGGTAAACGGCACTAATATAGCCAAAGCGATTGCGGAGGTAGCTAAACAGTATCGCATTACTCAAATTGTGATCGGCGAAAGCCAGCAATCGCGCTGGAAATTGCTGCTGCGGGGTTCTTTGACTCAACAGTTAGTGCGATCGCTCAAACACGTAGATTTGCACATCATCGCTACTGAAAAAAGTGGGCTTTCTAATTAGGTATGAGTCCTGAGTCATTAGTCATCTGCCATTAGTTATTAATTTATTATTTATTAGCTAGATAAGTGAAATAAACAATTCCGGGCGATTGTAAGTTACGGAGTTTACGGGACACAAGGACAAAGACCAGCGGAGCAGGCTAGAAGCATAAAGAATTTGGTATAACAATTGCAACTTTCGGAGGATAGCTGAATCTAGCGGACGGTGGATGCGCCAGAAGCTTTTACGTGTCAAAATCGCACTTGGTAAACCTGATTAAAAGTGCGATCGCTATGGTGGATATTTACATTCTCAACTTGCTAGTTATTGGCATCCTCCTGCTGACCGTAACTTTGGGTTCCGGATGGATTTCGCGATTGCCTGTATCTTATGCCTTAATTTATCTAGTTGTCGGTATCGGATTGGGACCCTACGGCGCCAAGCTGATTGACCTGCGTCCCGAAGCTAAATTTATAGAAAGACTTACAGAATTTGTAGTTATTGTTTCTCTGTTCAGTTGCGGCTTAAAAATGAATCGCCCGCTGCAATTTTGGGCTTGGAATTCCACAGTCCGGCTGATCGGTTTTTTAATGCCAATTTCGATTTTTGCTGTTGCTGCTCTCGGTCATTGGTTTGTGAAATTAGATTGGGGTCCGGCGATTTTACTGGGAGCAATTCTCGCTCCCACCGATCCAGTTTTGGCCTCAGAAGTTCAGTTAGCTAATCTAGACGATCGCGATGAATTACGTTTTGGTTTAACATCGGAAGGTGGTTTAAACGATGCTTTAGCTTTTCCATTTGTTTATTTCGGCATTTATGCGCTAAAAGATAACAACTGGCAGAACTGGTTTTCGCAGTGGGTAGCAGTTGACTTAATTTGGGCGATCGCCGCAGGTATCGTTATGGGAATTTTAGTAGCTAAAGCCGTCACCTGGATCGATCGCCAACTCCAACACTATCGACCGGCCGATCAATTAATGGAAGATTTCATTGCTCTCTGCACAATTCTGCTCACATATTCCCTCACAGAAGTAGTCAACGGCTACGGATTTCTCGCAGTTTTTGTAGCAGGAATTGTCGTGCAGCGGAGTTACCGCAACTTAGAAAAGCCGCTTTCCCAACTGCACTTTACCGAGCGCATCGAAAAGTTAATGGAAGTAGCAACTATTTTACTATTAGGTTCGCTTTTGCGTTTAGAGCCTATGTTGGCCTATGGAGGATACTCCCTCTTAGTAGGTGGATTGTTAATTTTTTTAATCCGGCCTGTGGGAGCTTGGATTAGTACGATCGGCAGTCCTTTGCATCCCGCCAACCGCTGGCTTTACGGTTGGTTCGGCATTCGTGGTGTCGGTTCTATCTATTATCTTACCTATGCTTTCGGTGACGGTTTGAAAGGCGAAACCGCCGAGAAAATTGCCTGGATTACCTTTACAACGATCGTACTTTCTGTGATTTTGCACGGCATCAGCTCCACCCCGCTAATGAACTGGTATGAGCGCCGAATCAAACCTGATGTACCAGATTTAATTTAATTCAGTAAGGTGCGTGACATTAATAGTCGTGGACGCAACGGTCACACAACACGACTTGTAGGGTGCGTCAGGCGAAGTTCTCTAAGGGCGATCGCAACTTTCGGGAGCTGACGCACCTTACTATATAATCTAACATTGACTTGTAGGGTGCGTCAGGCGAAGTTCTATAACGACACCGAAATAAAATAAGATTATAATTTTTGGATAACTGTAATATAAACGTTCGCCGAATCAAACATGGATCGATTTGAATTTCAGCTAGCAATGCTGCAAAAAGGAGCAGAGGAACTAGAGAAAAAAATAGCTAACTTCACAACAATTATGATGCAATTAAAAACTACGGCAATTACCATTTGGGTAGCGTTGATTGGTTGGTTTTTTACAAGCAAAATAGATGCGTTGGTTCCCCTAGGATACGTTATAATTTTTGGTTTCTGGTTTTTAGAAGCTACCTACTGGAGGGTGCAACTTTATTACATGCTAAGAGCCCATGCAGTTACCGAATTTTTGAATAAGGAAAGCGCCTTAGATGAAAGTTTTAGTACCCGTTCTATACCGGAAGGTCTTGTTCACCCGCTCGGTTCGTTAAAAACAATTAAAATGCCTTCTTTATGGAGAGCTATCTGCGCCCCATCAATCTATATTTTTTATACCTTTTTGTTTGTTGTTAATTCGATCGTTTGGTTAATAACTCTTAAAACAGCCCTTTAACTGCGGCTGTAGGGTGCGTCAGGTGAAGTTCTAGAACGATTATGGAGGGTGGAAAAATCTGACGCACCTTACTAATTGTGACTATTTCCAGTTTTAGAAGGACACGACAATGCAGTCCTTACCCGCAGCTAAACAGGTTTCACCCCAACTAATAAAGCAAGTTCCCGCCACTTCCAATAACAGTCTGCATCGGTAAAACCAATTTCTCTAAACCAGCGCAGTTGCGTTTCTACATCCAGCAATTTATTAGACGGATCGTCGGGCGAATCGCTAATACCAATTGCCTCTCGAAATTTATCATGTAAAGCGGGAGTTGCCGACGCTACGTGTTCCAAATTGCAAAAAATGCCTCCCGGTTCCAAAAGCTCGAAAATCTCAGTGTAAAGCGAACGTTTGCGATCGTCTGCTACATGATGAATCGCAAAACTAGAAACAACCGCATCAAACTTGCCCAAATCCGGTAGCGATTCATCTAAATTGTGCTCGATTACCGTGACATTCTGGTCATCAGCAAAGCGAATTCTGGCTTTTTCCAGCATTGTCGGCGAAAAGTCGATCGCCACACATTCAACATTCGGTCGATCGCACTTAAGCAGACCCAGCAACCGCCCGTCTCCCGTGCCCACATCCAGAATTCGCTTCACATTTTTCGGCACTTCCTCCAACAAAACCGCTTCACCTTCAGTGCGGTGAGGAATACCATCAGCTTTAGCAAGATACCACAAAGCGTGTTCCGCCGAAGTCCAAAGATTGACTTGACTCATAATTTTTTAATCCTCATAAATATCGCCATTTTTGTGCGTAAAAATCCAACTATTCCCGTTAGCTTTCGCCATTAAATCATCATCGGGATATTCGGCACTATCTCCCGAAGAGCGATCGCCAATTTCCAGATAAACAACATCTGCATTCGAGCGGTTGACTAAATGATGCCCGTCTGCATCACCCGCCGGAAAACCCGCCGCCATACCCGGTTTCAGCACTTGCTCTCCCGAATTTGTAATCAGAGTAACTTCCCCTTCCAGAACATAGATTAACTCATCTTGACGGGTATGCCAGTGCCTGAGAGCAGAACAACTTCCCGGTGCCAGCCTCACCAAATTTACCCCAAAATTCTGCAATCCGGCAGCATCGCCCAAGCGTTTTTTTACTCTTCCCGCAACAGCAGATTGGAATTGCCGAGGGTACTTGGAACCCGTAATTTCCGGCACGTTTTTAGGATCGATAATCATATAACAGTCTTAAATAGAATAGGGACATCTTGCCCACATTACCTATCAACTTTAGATTGTAGACCAAGTAGGCAAATCCAAATTTGACACCCGCTGAAATTAAGAAAATAATTGTCGAAACAGTGACTCGCTAGGGCTTAAAACTTGACCATTTATAAGTTGCTTAACTGAGAGATTACCCGCTGCGATCGCTTGACAGCTATTTTGCTAATCTTGAACAGTTCGGGTACACTATTGTTATAATCTGCTTGGTTTCGATCCCTCCTCAACTTTTCCAAGTTCCTTCCTATATTTTGACTATCGGCGTCCGAACTCTGTTTGAACTGCTGCACAACATACTTGTGAGCATCTGCCGTTTTCGGAATAGAATGCCTTTCTGTTTTCTGCAAGTAATTTCTAGCACTGATAAAAGCTGCATAATATGCCCGACTGATAGCCGCTCGCATTTTGGCTTCTTGATTTGCAGGAGGAGTCGGTTGACCTAGAAATTCTTTTGCTAGATTCAGATACTGCGACCAGTCAAAAGTCATTATTAGCGCACGCCACAACTAAAAACTCTTCGTACCTCATACGGCAGAGGTAAATACCAATCCTCTGACAATCTTTCTTCTTTGTCAAGTGCCTCGTCTATGATTTCATCCGTATCACCATCAATAATAATATCGAGAAATAGCTGTGCGGAGTCAATCAATTCAGAGTCTGCCTCAACTTCAAGATACAGCTTTTTAGCGGGGAAATAATGGTAAATTTTGTCTGGTGCTTCCAGCAATACGGGAATTAAAAAATGATATTTTTCCAAAAACTCCAATATTTCTGTTTTTCCCCGCCAACTGTACAATTTTTCCAGGGATTCAATATCGGTCAAAGAAACAGGATTCAGCTCGGTTAAGCTATCGTGCAGCAGCATAGATGCTAGGCTTTCAGCATCAACTCGGCGGCGTTTTGCTTCTGCCAAAAGCCTTTCGCTGTCTTCAGGAGACAGTTGGATTGTCAGGATTTGAGAATTGCTCGCGCTTTTCATATAAATTGTATGACCTAACGATTTTTTTCCTGTTTCCATTCTCCCTTATTCTAAAGGTTTCAAAGTAGTAGGATTTTCCCGAATCGGTTTAATAAAACGGCTGTTCGCCCGCACAAAACAATTACCCTTATCCGTGGAAATCGGCAGCCAAGGTTTGCCCTGAGAGTCAGAAATCATAATTTGATTGGCATTATTTCCTGTCACCGCTTGCAATCGTTTTCCGCGCCGAAACGCAGTCACGACAGGCCACTGCGAAACATTGTGTTTATTTCTTTCAAACAACTCATCAGGCGCATCCAAACCGTCTACAGAAACTGAGCGAAATCTCTGAGCCATCCGGCAATTCAACCCTTGAGAATCTGAGTCAACAACCACCCAATTTACCTGCCGATTGCCCCGCTGTCTCGCAGGCGGCACCGGATAATCACCTTGCTTATTAGCAACAGGTATTGCTGAGGCTAAATTAGCCCCCATTCCTAAAATCCAAGCTGCTGCCAGAAAGACAATTCTAATTTCTGCTTTCATTGCTACCAAAAATCCTTTAATTCGAGCTCATCACAATTTTATATTACCTGCCAGATCCCCGTCATTCCGGCATCCCACCTCCGACAGTTCCCGGAACTCATTAAGAATGTGTTATAAATATTGAGATTCATTAAGAAATATTGCTCAAATGCTCGTTTCCCCCTCCGGCGTCAGCAAACTCAAAGAATCTTTAAAAGAAAAAGTATTCTTTGGGAATGAGCCAACCCCCGAACTCATAGCCATCTTACTGATTTACTTCGTCCAAGGCATTCTCGGACTAGCCCGCTTAGCCGTCAGCTTCTTTCTCAAAGACGAACTAGGTATGAGTCCCGCCGAAGTCTCGGCAATGCTGGGCGTCGTCGCCCTGCCTTGGATTATCAAACCCGTGTTCGGCTTCATGTCGGACGGCTTGCCGATATTCGGCTACCGCAGACGCCCTTACATCGTCCTCTCCGGGCTGCTGGGAACGGCAGCATGGGTGAGCCTCGCAACAATTGTACACACACCGCTGGCAGCTACAGGCGCGATCGCCCTGAGTTCCCTCTCCCTCGCCGTCAGCGACGTAATCGCCGACTCCCTGGTAGTCGAAAGGGCCAGAAAAGAATCCGTTACCGACGCAGGTTCCCTGCAATCCTTGTCTTGGGGCGCTTCAGCCCTCGGCGGACTAATTACCGCCTACCTCAGCGGTTCCCTGCTGCAACACTTCAGCACTCATACTATATTTTTAATCACCGCATCTTTCCCGCTAATTGTATCAGCAACAGCTTGGTTAATTGCCGAAGAAAAAACCAACAAAAGAACCGACTTTGAAACAGTCAAAGACCAATTCAAACAACTGCGGCAAGCTGTTACCCAAAAAACAATTTGGCTGCCCACCGCCTTTCTCTTCCTCTGGCAAGCCACCCCAAGCTCAGACTCCGCCTTCTTCTTTTTCACCACCAACGAATTAGGCTTTCAACCAGAATTTCTCGGCCGAGTGCGCCTCGTTACCAGCATTGCCGCCCTCGCCGGCGTCTGGCTGTTTCAACGCTTCCTCAAAACAGTTCCATTTCGAGTGATTTTTGGCTGGTCAACCGTCATTGCGACTGCTTTGGGTATGACTACTTTATTATTAGTAACTCATGCCAACCGAGCTTTAGGAATTGACGATCAATGGTTCAGCATCGGAGACAGCCTGATCCTGACAGTAATCGGACAAATTGCTTATATGCCGGTGCTCGTACTCTCCGCCAGATTGTGTCCCCCAGGCGTCGAAGCAACTTTATTTGCGCTGCTGATGTCAATCACAAATTTAGCAGGACTTTTGTCTCATGAAGGCGGTGCACTTTTGACCCACTTGCTAGGAATTACTGATCGCAATTTCGATAACCTCTGGCTGCTAATTGTCATCACAAACCTGTCCACACTTCTGCCACTACCGTTCTTAAATTGGCTGCCCGCTGAGAGTACAGAAAGCAGCGATCCACACAATCAAAAGTCTCTTCCCGTATTAGAACCAGAACCGGGCAGTTCCAAACCAGGCGGACAGCATTTCATGCCCGAATACTTTCCCGACTTAGTACCGACAGTAAGGTCACAAAGCCGCACCGCAGACAGCAAATAAAGGCAAGCACACACAGATACACGGATGAATTTAACTGTGTTGCCTCATTCTCCGACTTTCCTTCTCTCTGCGCCCTCTGTGTTCTCTGCGGTTAAATCAAGAAAAGCTTATTACACCCATGCAAAAACTACAGATTTCCCAACCTCAAACAGCCGCCCAAAACCTATCATACGATCGCACAGACTGGCAGCGTGGCTACGAATCCCAACCCAACGAATCCGACTACTGGATTGACGACATAGAAGGCGAAATCCCCCCCGGCTTGCAAGGCACATTCTTTCGCAACGGGCCCGGATTATTGGATGTCAACGGCCAGCGCATCCACCACCCGTTTGACGGCGACGGGATGATTTGTGCGATCGCCATATCCGAAGGCCGCGCCCATTTCCGCAACCGATTCATACACACAGAAGGCTATCTCGCCGAACAAAAAGCCGGAAAAATCCTCCACCGAGGCGTTTTCGGCACACAGAAACCGGGGGGTTGGCTAGCCAACATCTTTGATGTCAAAATCAAAAACATTGCCAACACCAACATCATTTATTGGGGCGACAAACTGCTAGCACTTTGGGAAGCCGCACAGCCCTACAGACTCGACCCCCGCACCCTAGAAACACTCGGCTTAGATACCCTAGACGGCATCTTGGAACCCGGTGAAGCCTTTGCCGCCCACCCCAGAATTGAAAAAGGGAAAAATGGCAAAGGAGACAGATTAGTAAACTTTTCCGTCAAGCCCGGTTTGTCGAGTACCATCACGATTTACGAACTCGACGAAAGCGGCAAACTTTTGCAGCGTCACGCCCATGCAATACCGGGTTTTGCCTTCCTTCACGACATGGTAATTACCCCGAATTACTGCATATTCTTCCAAAATCCCGTCAGCTTCAATCCGCTGCTTTTCGTGTTAGGATTTCGGAGTGCAGCGCAGTGTATTCAATTTTCGCCAAACAAGCCAACGCAAGCAATTTTAATTCCCCGCAACGGCACTGACGAGGTAAAGATATTAGAAACTGAACCTTGTTTTGTCTTCCACCACTGCAACGCATGGGAAGAAGGAGGCGAAGTTTTTGTAGATTCAGTTTGCTACGAATCATTTCCCACTGTAGAAGGGGGTGGCGATTTTCGCGAGGTTGATTTTGACAGCATTCCAGCGGGCGAATTGTGGCGCTTTAAGTTAAATTTGCAAGACAAAACCGTGCAGCATCAAGTTGTTGAAACTCGGTGCTGCGAGTTTCCAACTTTGCATCCTAATAATGTCGGACAACCTTACCGATATCTTTACATCGGTGCTGCTGATGCTCCCACAGGAAATGCTCCTTTGCAAGCTATCCTCAAAATGGATTTCGTGACTGGTGAAAGGCAAATTTGGAGTGCGGCACCGCGTGGTTTTGCGGGGGAACCAGTGTTTGTTCCTCGTGGTTCAGGCGTCTCGCCTGAAGGTGCAACGGCTGAGGATGACGGCTGGCTGCTGGTTTTAATGTATGATGCAGCTAATCATCGATCGACCTTAGTGATTTTAGATGCTCGCGACATTACCAAAGGCCCTGTAGCGCGCTTGCATTTAAAACAGCACATTCCCTACGGCTTGCACGGCAGTTTTACATCAAATGTACTGCTTCCTATCGGTTCGTAGTTTCGCTACTATGGGCGGGCAGGATGCCCACCCCACAAGAAAGAAAATTGAACTCTTGTGGAACAGGCATCTTGCCTGTTCCTAAACAAGTAATTGAGAATGGTGCAAGATGTCAGTTTTCACCGATTTTAGCTATGAAACCCAAGTTTAAACCCCTGACGGACTGACGGACTGGCAAACTGGGAGACTGCGGGAAATACTAACAACAAATCAAACGATAAAATATCCATAATAAATGCCAACAGTCAACAAATTTAATCTCAAAAAAATACTTATTTTAATTTGCAGTATCATCGTAATTTTTGCAATTATCTTATCTATTTACTCTCACAATGCTAACGCCCAAGAGCCTTACAATCCATCTCCCGAAAGCGCTGTAGCGTCCCAAGGCTTGGTTGAGGTCAAAATGACGGTAATTGCAGTAGATCCCATTAAAAACGAATTAGAAGCCCGCTTGCAGTTTGAACTCAAAGGTATTTATAAAAAAGGGCCAACTTACCCAGCTCAAGACTTGTTAATGACAGTTAACGGCGCAAATGTACAGGATTCGGAAATTACCTTTAAAGAAGGTAAACCGATGATTGTCCCTGCATTGAAGTTTAACTTAGTCAAAGGAAAAATTAACAATTACCCGTTTGACAGCCACATTGCTAAAGTAGCTATTTCGATTGACCCGCTGCCTTCGATTGGTAAAAAATTTGCTCCATTTGAACTGAATCCCGTGCCGCTGGAATTTAATTTCCATGCCGATGTTCCCGGTTTCGACATCAGTTATAAGCCGATGGAAGAAAATTCATCTATCTTTATTTATATCGATGTTTCTGCAACTCGATCGCTCCCGGTGAAATTCTTTGCGTTAGTGATTATTGTCATCATGTGGGTGCTGTCAATTATGGCGCTTTTGCTAGCATTAAAAGTGATGAAATCGGGCAAGTTGCCGGAAGTAGGAATGCTGAGTTGGACGGGTGTAATGCTATTTGCTTTTCCCGCTATTCGCAATGCTCAACCGGGAGTGCCGCCAGTGGGAACTGCCAGTGATTTTCTGTCGTTTTTTTGGACAGAAATTATTGTTGTGGTGGCCTTAGTTATTATTGGTAGCTGTTGGTTGAAGCGGTATCATCCGCCGATGGAATGATTTTAGATTTTAGATTTGAAGAATTTAGCCCAGAGATAAATCAGGGGGGTTTTACCTTGGATACTTTCAATTAACAGTCAACCGTCAACTGTTAACAAAATTCAAGGATTCAATTTTTGACTTCCAAATTCTCAATATTATTTGCGGGTACTCCCAAACCTCGCAAAATAGTAAAAGCCATAATTCGATACCCGGACTGATTCGGGTGTACTCCATCTGCTGCTAACAAATTCAGAGTTTTGCCCGCGTGCTTTTGATACGTGCCGATAACTTCCCGAAAAGGCGTATTCAAATCAATAAACAAGCACTGATTATCTAACGCAATTTCTCGCATCGCGGCAACATACTGTTGCAACCTGCGATTTTCTGGGCCGTCGATACTTTCCCCTATCAGAGTAGGAGAAAGCAGTACAACTCGAATTCCTGCGGCTTTTGCGGCCAGCACCATTTGAGTTATTTTCTCCCGATATTCTGCCACTTGCACTCCCGCGGGCCAGTTGCCTTCCGGATAAAACTGATTGTTTGGGAAGTCGATGAAAGCGTTCCAAACGTCGTTGACTCCGACATTAATCATCACTAAACCTGGCTTTTGGTCGATCGCATCTTTCTGGAAGCGCGCTTGCATATCAGTCGATTTGTTACCGCCGATTCCCGCGTTGACGATTTCGATTTTGCGATCGGGATAAAGGGCATTCAGATAGCGTTCCAGCAGCCAAACGTAACCTCCGGGGTATTTCCCAGCCTCGGTGATGCTGTCGCCCACTATCACAATTTTGCGCTTGCCGGCGAGCAAGTTCTGGATTTCTGGTGCTGGCGTTGCTTGGGATACGGATTCTTTAAACACTGGAATTAAGGAGTGAGGAAGGTTGAAGGCGATAATACCAGCAATTACGGCGATGGAAAGTCTAATTAAAACTTGCCTCAGCCGCGGTTTGGGACGGGGCGATTCCCTACCCTTCGGGAACCCGTGCGGGGAACGGGATAGCTTCGCTTCACGCGCATTTGCAGACATAAGGAAGAATGAAAAAGAGCCTATTTGATGCGTATCTTTACTTTAATTGTATATTGTAGCCTGAGTCTGCTGAGAGGGAACAATCAATTTCGCTATAGTTGCCAACAATCCTGGACTTGGGCGTGAGATGTTCGGCGATATCAGTCGAGTTGTTATCAGTAGAACGCTGAGAAATGACGCTTATTACAGGTTTGAGCGTTTAGTATTGCAGGTCACTACATATTCTTGCTAGTTGGTTTAAAATTTTGCACAAAATTCATCCACTGCTGAACCTTAGAACCAGTGATGTCTAAAATCGGAATAGAATAGACATCTAATTCAGGAGGGCCGCCCTCGGTATCTTTGGCAATGCTTGTGCGTTCTGGCTTTCCTAAGCCGTAGGTTGAAGCCATTTCGCTAGCTAAACTACAGGGAATTCTAAAGTTTCCCATGTGAATACTTTCATTACCTGCTGAATAAACCCATTCATAACCGGAAACGCCTCTAAACTGCTGGCACAAAAAATGGGAAGTTTCAAACATTTTGGCAAGATGAACATCGTAGAGACGAAGCTTGCCACCGTAAGCTGGTTGAGTTGTATCTCGATTGGGTGCAGTAAGTTGCATGAGGACAAAGCCTCCCCTAGCTTCTGTCCCACTATACCGAATGCTCAGCGGCACCTGGGTGCTATCTTGAGCCCGGATGATGTTAACCTTTTGAGTGAATTTAACGCTGTCAGCCTCAGCACTAGGTTCGCTACCCAAGTAAGTAGGAGCAGAAAAAGCGATGTTTGCAAGCAGTAATATAATCGCACAGGCCATTAGTTTTGCCAAATTGTGACGCTCTGTTTTTTTGCCGCTCGCGTATGTTTTACTTAGCAAAGTGCGATCGGAGGTGATTGATGGGCGATCGAGTTGGGGTTGTGGGAGTGGTGGTTTATACATAGGTTTTATCAGCAAGCAGGAGATGTGCTGATTTGCTGGTAAATTAAGAGTTAACAGAACTTGAGAGTATTACTTATGAGAAAATGCCGGGTAGTAGCCTTGATGGTCAATTTAATAATTGTGGCTTCCTGTTTACCAATTATTGCACAACAATCTAGACGATACCCAACTGAGAATGAATTGCAGCAATTAATGAATCGGTTTCGCAATTTTGTGGCTTCGCCGTCGCCCGGTAATCGTGATTTGTATATTCGAGATGGCCGTAATGAAACTGAGATTCAGAAATTGAAAGCGTTTGTTAGAGCTTGGTTGCCAGTTAATCCTGATGTAGCACCTTTTATCGGTCAATGGACGGCACCCGAAGAAACTCAAAATATTTACCCTTCAACTCTTAAAGGTAAAGTTTGTATTATACAAACTTTTATTCCCCCACCAAATGGCAGCGGGATAAGTTTTGCTCAAGGAACTGTCTCGGGAAAATACATCAAAACCACTGATTTCTCATTTCTCATTCAACAAGGCAACTATTTAGGGTCCGCTTTCATTGACACTAGAAATAATCAACCTTTTATCTACGAATACGCTTGGCCTAGACCGCTACTCGATCCAGCTCAATTAATGAGTCACCTTCCCCCACTTCCCCCAGCGGAGAGAAATCGGTTGCTTCAACAATTTAAGGAAGCTGGTTGTAGTGATACTTTACCAAAGAGGTGATGGGGAGCATCTCAATGAAAGCAGCCAAGCTAGAAATTGGAGTTAGGAGTTAGGAGTTAGGAGTCAGGAGTCAGGAGAAAAGAGTCAGAAGGAAGAAGGAAGGAGCCAGAAGAAGTGTTTTTACAAATATGAGATGCTCCCGATGTGATGAAATGATTAGAGTGTATCAATTCATCCTGATGAAGCCTTAATGCCAGAGTTGCGAGGACGTCAATCCACTGCTATTGGTAGAATAGACTTAAGAAAACGTACTACAGTTGAACACTCTCTGGCTCATATTGGGCATTGGCTTTCTTAACCGTGCTCGCTATATCGGGCAGCGGAAAAATCTTTTCGATCTACGGCGAGTCGCTGTCGTCCATAATCTTCATGTCATTGCTCGAATGGATAAGGTTCGGCCAATTACACCAGGCATAAAGTCGAACTCATGGACTGGCTAATTTCATAAAGTCTTTTTTTTGTCAACTCCTAATACTGAACCGACGCCCTAGGTTCGCTACCCAAGTAAGTAGGAGCAGAAAAAGCGATGTTTGCAAGCAGTAATATAATCTCACAGGATCATTAGTTTTGCCAAATTGTGACGATCTGCTTTTTTGCCGATCGCGTATGTTTTACTTAGCACAGTGCGATCGGAGGTGATTGATGGGCGATCGAGTTGGAGTTGTGGGAGTGGTGGTTTATACATAGGTTTTATCAGCCAATACTTCGGACAGTTTTGGAACAGCGGCGCTCCGCGAGCAGAGCCAAAAATTCCCTGAGATTTTAACCGATAATCAAAAAAAAGGCACTTTTTACGTTAAGCTCAAAAAACACACGAACTTAAAAAAATGCCCGATGAATATTCTAGAATCTATCTTACAACAAATGTCAGGGATTAGTCAATCCCAAAAAAAGTTTATGGTAATTTTATTTTCCACCATATTACTTGTTTATGGCAAAGTTAATTTTACCAATCTGAGCCGTTATAGTTCATTGAGTGAAAAAACTTATCGTCGTCATTTTTTGAAAAAATTCAATTTTAGTGAATTCCATCAATGTTTTATCAAGAAAGCATTGAATTCTGAGCGAACAATTATTGCTGCAATCGATTGTTCATTTATTAAAAAAAGTGGCCAAAAGACTGAAGGTAAAGCTACCTTTTATAATGGTGTAGCTGGCAGACCTGAAGAGGGATTAGAAGTTTCTGTCATTTCTCTTGTCGAAGTTGAAACTCATTTATCTTATAGTGTGAGCGTACAACAAACGCCCTGGCGTCCTCCTACAGAACTACCCAAAAGTCCCCTAACTACTAAAGGAAAAAAAACGTCAAAAAAACAGACAACAAAAGAGGCATTTAAAAGCTCAACGCCTGAATTAACAAGAGTTGACGACTATGCCAAACATTTAAAAAAAACTCGTTTTATATTGCCAGAATCTGTACGTTATTTGGTAGCTGACGGTTATTATTGTCGCGCCAAGTTCTGGGATGCTGTACGGGATTCAAATTTACATTTGATTAGTAAATTACGGTCTGACGCCAACTTGAATTACATCTATACAGGTGAAAAAAACAAAATAGGTGCCCCTCGCAAATATGATGGAAAAGTAGACTGTAACAAATTAAAAAACTTAACTTTTATCAAAGAAATCAAGCCGGGGTTAAGCTTTATTCATTAGTAGTATGGAGTGTTTGTTTAAAATGTCAAATACGTTTAGCTTGTCTTCAAGAAGTTCAACCTAACGGTAAAATTAAAAATATTTTATTGTTCAGCACTGCTCTCGATCTGACAGGTGAGCAAATACTTGAGTATTATCGGGCTCGTTTTCAAATTGAATTTATTTTTCGTGATGCCAAACAATTTACAGGTTTATCCGATTGCCAATCTTGTAGTGGTCAACGCCTGGATTTTCATTTTAATGCCAGTCTGACTGCTTTAAACTTAGCCAAATATGAAGCTTATAATCGTCATTCATCTCCCGATCCATTCGTGTTTTCGATGGCTTCTTATAAACGCCTTGAATTCAATAGGCATATACTTTACACCTTTATTGATAAGTTAGATTTAGACCCGAATTTAATTTTAAATCACCCTAACCTTCCGTCAGTCCTATCCTATGGTACTCTCGCTGCTTAAAAACTGTCCGGAGTATTGATCAGCAAGCAGGAGATGTGCTGATTGGCTGGTAAACTAGGGTTAACAGAACTTGAGAGTATTACTTATGAGAAAATGCCGGGTAGTAGCCTTGATGGTCAATTTAATAATTTTGGCTTCCTGTTTACCAATTATTGCACAACAATCTAGACGATACCCAACTGAGAATGAATTGCAGCAATTAATGAATCGGTTTCGCAATTTTGTGGCTTCGCCGTCGCCCGGTAATCGTGATTTGTATATTCGAGATGGCCGTAATGAAACTGAGATTCAGAAATTGAAAGCGTTTGTTAGAGCTTGGTTGCCAGTTAATCCTGATGTAGCACCTTTTCTAGGTCAATGGACGGCATTAGAAGTAACTAAAAATATTTACCCTTCAACTATTAAAGGTAAAGTTTGTATAATACACCATTATGTTCCCCCACCAAATGGCGGCGGGATAGGTTTTGCTCAAGGAACTGTCTCTGGAAAATACATCAAAACCACTACTTTCACATTTCTCATTCAACAAGGCAACTATTTAGGGTCCGCTTTTATTGACACTAGAAATAATCAACCTGTTATCTACGAATACGCTTGGCCTAGACCGCTACTCGATATAGCTCAATTAATCAGTTCCCTTCCCCCAGCGGATAGAAATCGGTTGCTTCAAAAATTTAAAGAAGCTGGTTGTAGTGATACTTTACCAAAGAGTTGATGAAATGATTAGAGTTATGAAAAGAAGCTTGCTTATGCTGGCTATCATCTCCTTTATTTTTGTCATATATTTGCCTGTTAAGGCTACAGAAACTAGGTGTGGATGGTTGCAAAATCCCACACCTAGAAATTGGTATTAAAAAGACAGAGATGGCACTTGGACTATCTCACAGCAAGGTCAATCTCCACCTAAAGGAATGGATACCATTGCCATCTCTGATGGAAAAGAAGTTGTTCTAACCAATGGCAATTTTGTCACTTATTTCAATAACTCAGTCCTGGACTAACAAAAACCTGGCTGGGACGCCAAATCCGAAGTTATAAGCCTTAAGGCGGAAACCTGGTTGTTGACCCCGCCTGCGTGAGTTGTACAGGTGAAATTACTGAGGTTTTTGTCGCCCTCATCTGTGGGTGTAATTGCCATCACAAAAAAGTTCGCCAAATGTCACATGATTTCTGCTACTTACAGCACAACTTTATAAGGTAATCGCCGTTTATAATATAGAGAACTAGAAAAAAAAGTTGTCAGGCGAGGTTAAAGCAATGGTAGCAAATTCAAATTTTTTATATCCTCAAAATCGTTATTACGGTGAAGTAAAGCCAGAGAATTTGGTATTTAATGCGAATTTACAAGAGTTTTCTCAGCGAGTGGGTTACATCAGTTCCTTGACATCTAACGGTAAAATCTCTGTGGAACAGGCATTTACTCAGATCCAAACACTGTGGGAACAGGTGGAAAAGTCGAAAAAGCAGTTGGGAATTGGCGAAAATCCATTTTCAGCTTGAATAATTAGCGGTTGGCTTGGAAGTTGAGTTACGCGCCATTGATGCCGATCGATTAATCCACAGCTTAAAATCAAAAAGTAGCTAGTTGGCGATCGACCTTTTTGCCTATGAGTTCCGATTTAGTACCCCTCCTTCCCAAAGTATCCGTCGGCCGCCGCGCAGCGGCCTTCTGCATTGATGGAATCGCAGTTTGGCTGCCCAGTTTGCTTCTGGGCAATAATGCGATCGTCCAAACCATATTTTTTGTTTTGCTGTGGCTGATCCTGCGCGTAGCCATCGTCAGGAAAAACCTAGGTCAAAGTATCGGGCGTTGGGCTTTGGACATGAAAGTTGCCGATACCAGATTGCTACGGACTCCGGGAGTGCAAGAACTGTGCAAGCGCGAGGCATTGCTGGGCTTGTGCGCCGGCTTAGCCTTCGCAGGTATAGCTGGGCTCACATCTACCAACGCCGCCGTCTTGCTGCTGATGCTGCCCCTAGCGATCGACTGTAGCGTTGCCCTCAACTCCGGCGAAAGGTTTCCTCAAGCTTTCCACGATCGCATCGGGGGGACGATGGTCGTCGGAACCCGCCGCGGCTACTCCCTCGACATCAAAGTTAGAAGATTGCTTGACCAAGTGCAGAGCAATGTGAGAAGATAATAAATTGTGTTTAAATTAGTCGAAATTTATTTAGAATTATGGCTAAAGGCGTCCGCATCATAATTACTCTAGAGTGTACTGAGTGCCGTACAAACGTAAGCAAACGCTCAAAAGGCGTGTCTCGGTACACCACCACCAAGAACCGTCGCAACACGACGGCGCGGCTGGAACTCAAAAAGTTCTGCCCCCACTGCAACCAGCACACTGCCCACAAAGAGATCAAGTAGTGATTAGTCATTAGTCAGTTGTTATTGGTCAACAGACAACAGTCAACAGTCAACAGACAACAGACAACAGTCAACAGTCAACAGTCAACAGTCAACAGTCAACAAACAACAAACCATGACTTACTTTCGCCGGCGCGTTTCGCCCATCAAACCAGGAGACCCGATCGACTACAAAGACGTCGATTTGCTCAAAAAATACGTCACAGAACGCGGTAAAATTTTGCCCCGCCGGATTACCGGTTTGACTGCAAAACAGCAGCGAGACCTGACCAGAAGCATCAAAAGAGCAAGAATTGTAGCTTTGATGCCCTTCGTAAACCAAGAAGGTTAACAGGATTTGGGATTTTGGGTTTTAGATTTTGGACTGGGAATAAGACTTGCGCGAAAAGAACGTCTTTCTGTCATTAATAGTGCAGCAAGAATGCAGCGAAATAATCGCGAAATAGGGTTAAGAGTCGCAGCAGCGCAAGTCTTAATCACAAGTCAAAAGTTAAAAAAAAAGCAAGAATAAAGAACAACTTTTTAGATTTTAACTTTCACAATTGACCAGAAAAATTGCCAATATCCAAAATCTAAAATCGCAAGCTCGAAACTCGATAAGTGGCTACTGTAAAAATCCAAAATCTCAAATATAAAGCTGGCAAGTGGAGAAGGGAACGTTAGTAGAATTTAGAGTGCACGGCGACCGCCGTCTGGCAGTTGCCGATCGCCCCGACGGCAAGAAAAACTGGGTGGTGGTAGACGAAAACGGTCAACCGCACAGCATACCGCCCAAACAAATCACCTACGAAGTAGTCGGAGAAACTTACAAACCCTCCGATATTCCCAAATTTCTCAAAGAAGTAGAAGCATACTCAGATCCGTCGAGTTTGGAAGTCGCTTGGGAACTTTTAGTCGGTGACGGAGAAACAGCAGATCCCGAATCCCTGGCAAAGCTGTTATTTTCTCAGAGTAGTCCGGCCCAGTGTTACGCGGCCTACTGTTTGCTGTCAACAGACAAACTGTATTTCAAACAAAAGGGCGATCGCTACGAACCGCGATCGGCCGCCCAAGTAGCCGAAATCAAACACCAGCAAGAAGTAGAACAGCAGCGACACCAAGAATCCCAAGGATTTTGGGATCGAGTCAAACAGCGGCTGGCAGGGGAAAATGTAGATTGGGAAAATAGCGATCGAACTCGCCTCGACGCCCTAGAACGCTTTGCCCTCCTCGGAGAAGAAGCAACGCACCGCACCCCAGCCTTAGAAACTTTAGCCAGCTTACAACGGTCCGAAAACCCCGAAGCAGCATTTGGCCTCCTAGTCGATCTCGGCCTCTGGAGTACCCACGAAAACCTGTTTTTGCGGCGCAGCCAAATTCCCCTACAATTCTCCGCAAAGGTATTAGAAGTGGCCCAACGCTGCCTAGAAAATCCCCCCACCGACTCCGACACAAATCGTCTCGATTTAACTCATCTCAAGGTTTACACGATCGACGACGAAAGCACCACCGAAATCGACGACGGCCTCAGCTTAGAATTCCTCGAAAACGGCCAGCAGCGGATCTGGATACATATCGCCGATCCCACCCGCTTGCTTTCCCCCGGAGACGAACTCGACCTCGAAGCCAGAAAGCGCACCACTACCGTTTATCTGCCCACGGGAATGATCCCCATGTTTCCACCAGCTTTGGCAACCGGGCCGATGAGTTTAATTCAAGGCAAAGAGTGCAGCGCCCTCAGCTTCAGCGTCACCTTAGACGAAATCGGCGCGGCTCAAGATTACAGCATCCACATCAGCACCATAAAACCCACCTACCGCTTGACCTACGATGACGTAGACGAAATGCTGGAGTTGGGAATCGAAGCAGAACCGGAAATAGCAGCGATCGCCTCTGCAGCAAAACTGCGCCAAAAATGGCGGGAAGCCCAAGGCGCAATCAGCATTTTCATGCCCGAATCCGTCATCAAAGTCAACGGCGACGACATCAAAATCCACGTCATCGACGACTCCACAGCCCGGATGCTAGTAGCCGAAATGATGATTTTAGCAGGCGAACTAGCCGCCCGCTACGGTCAAACTCATAGCCTGCCCATACCCTACCGCTATCAGCCACAGCCCGAACTCCCTCCCGATGAAGAACTGCTGGCCGTGCCCGCAGGCCCCGCCCGCGCTTGCGCCGTGCGCCGGTGTATGCCCCGCAGCGAAATGGGCCTCACCCCCGGACGCCACGCAGGCTTGGGTTTGGAATTATACACTCAAGTTACTTCCCCGATCCGTCGCTATACCGACTTGCTGACTCACTTCCAAATCAAAGCCCACCTGCGGGGCGAACCACTGCCTTTTTCCGCTGAAGAAATACAGGATATTGTGATGTGTCTCGGCACCGCAGTTAAAGAAGCATCCACTGTCGAACGCCAAACTAACCGCTATTGGGGATTGGAATATTTGCGGCGCAACCCCGATGAAGTTTGGGAAGCTTTAATGCTGCGCTGGCTGAGAGAAGACAGCAATCTCGGATTGATTTTATTGGAAGAGTTGGGTTTAGAATTGGCAATGCGATTTGGTCGATCGGTCGAAATAGGCGATCGACTAGAAGTCAAAGTTACCCACTGCGATCCGCGATCGGATGTCATTAACTTCCAAGAAATGATATTTGAAGCCGCGCAATAGGATTTTAGATTTTAGATTTTAGATTGCAAAAATCTGCGTTGAAGGCTGAAACTGAGGATAAATCTCGTTTTTAGTCGAGTTTCTGACCCCCTCGCATACCCCCTACTCCCCATTGTCAATGGCAGGCGGGTAAAAAAGATGCTCGGTTTATATTTAGTCCTGTAAAATAATCCTAATTATTGTCAGGGCTAGTTTACCTCTGAATCTGTAATATCAGCCAGAAACCCCCTAAACCCGCCCCGACCAAAATATTGGGGTCGATCGACTCGACATGATATTCAATCCAAGACGGGTAATACTTTTGACATTAAATTGACATGCTTTGCTATCTCCTCTCTTCCTCCGTGTCCTCTGCGTCCTCTGCGGTTAATAAAAAAAACTTCAGCATTGTATGTAAAAATTGGAAGTTTTTACCCTAACCTAGTAATCTAAAATCTAAAATTTAAAATCGCAAAATGCCCAATTCAATTAGCCAAGTTCAGCCACCGCTGGAATTCATACCCCCAGCCTACAACCCGCTAGTGATGCAAGGTTGTAAGCAAATATTCCCCTGGTGGCTGCGATTTCGGACGAGTATCAGCCACGTTCAAGCCGAAAACGTCGAAACCCTCGCCGAACTATTCCACCAATTTCAAAATCAGAAAGTTCGCTTCTTGCTAGCCTTCCGCCACCCCAACTCAGACGATCCCTACTGTTTGGGACAACTAATTTGGAAACTCGTTCCCCAAGCAGCGCGCGCCAAAGGTATTCCCCTGCAATTCCCGGTACATTCCCACTTTATCTACGATCGCGGCATCCCCCTGTGGGCCGGTGCGGGAGTCGGCTGGTTGTATTCCCAACTCGGTGGCACTCCGATTGTTCGCGGTAAAATCGATCGCGTCGGATTGCGATCTGCCCGCAATTTATTTGCCAACAGCCAATTCCCGATCGCCGCCGCCCCAGAAGGCGCTACCAACGGTCACAATGAAATAGTTAGCCCCCTCGAACCGGGAATTGCTCAAATGGGTTTCTGGTGCGTTGAAGATTTGCTGAAAGCCGGACGCACTGAAAAAGTTTTAATTGTGCCGATCGGCATTCAATACCGCTATGTCAATCCACCTTGGCAACCCCTAGAAAAACTTTTAACTCAATTAGAAATTGATTGCGGACTGCCACCATTAGAACGCACCGACATCGCTAATTTAGAGACTGCCAATCCCGATTCCGAAAACCACTATCACAAATTTCAATACCTGCGCCTGATTCGACTTGGCAGCCATTTGCTAGCAGTGATGGAAGAGTTTTACAGCCGTTTTTATCATAAAACATTACCGCCACAAATATCTATTTTAACATCGTTATCGCTCCCAGAAAAAACGACCAACGATTCGAGCAATGAAGTAATGATCGCTCGACTGAAAGGACTGTTAGACGTAGCTTTGCAAGTAGCCGAAGAATATTTTAACTTAAAGCCCAAAGGCAGTTTAATAGACCGCTGCCGCCGTCTGGAACAAGCAGGCTGGGACTATATTTATCGAGAAGATATCAAAAATATTGCAGCACTTTCTCCCTTAGAAAGAGGATTAGCCGATCGCCTCGCTGAAGAAGCAAGTCTTCGGATGTGGCACATGAGACTTGTAGAAAGTTTCGTGTCCGTCACGGGCAGGTACGTCGCAGAACAACTGACAGCAGAACGTTTGGCAGAAACAACTTTACTGCTGTGGGACGTACTGGCTCGCATCAAAGGGGGAAATCCTTTCGGCAGACCGAAGTTGGGCAAACAGCAGGTACAAATGACCGTGGGCGAACCCATATCAGTGAGCGATCGTTGGGATCGATATCAAACCAGCCGCAGGTTAGCAGTTGCCGAACTCACTCAAGACTTGCAATCAGCTTTAGAAGCAATGATTAAATCTTAATTACTCAGATCAACAAGAGCTTCTAGGGAAGAAGGAATATATATTTTTATTCAGCACCTTTTTTTTTGGTGAATTATAAACAGATTGTTATAGACTTTTGGAATAGGTCTAATGAACCGCCAACGCTCGATCGACAATGAACCAATAAAAATTACCGATGACTAACAAACCTATCGATTTGTCTACTAACTCAATTAAAGTAAAACTGCTAAATAATTTAGCCCAGGAATTGCTCACGCCGCTCACTTCTGTCCTTGGCATGGCAAGCGTGTTGAAACAAGAAATTTATGGCCCCTTAACGAGCAAGCAAAAAGAATATATTGACGTGATCCAAGACAGCAGCCGCTCTTTGCGATCGCTAGTTGAAGAAATTTTGGAACTGGCCGAACTAGATGATTCCGCTTTCACCTTGAAGCGAACCGCAGTCGATATAGAAACTCTGTGCCAGCAGGTTGTGACAATCCTGTCGTCGGTGGCAAGTAGACGAGAGCAAGAAATTAATTTGTCGATGGGGCCCGGGTCGCGCATCTGGTTGGTAGATAAAGAGAAGGTTCAGCAAATGCTGCACCACTTAATTTTTAGCATTATTCAATCTGCTGGGGCAGGCAGCGTGATTCGAGTCCACGTTTCTCGGAAAGAAGACGGTATCAACATCGGAGTTTGGGTTTTTCATCCTTGGTTAGGGGAAAGTTTGCCCCATGCTAAACTCTACACCGACTACTTGTTGAAGGCCGGATCTGGTAGCGGTTCGCCATCGGATTCCGAAACCGACTCTCCCGGAGAACCGCAACTCCCGACACAGGGTTCGCAGCGCTTAACGCTGGCGTTTTCAGAGTTGGCGGCTTTGGTGGCGCAGAATGCAGAGGATACCGCACCGGTGTTAGCTGGTTACGGGGCCAGGGAACGCTTGGGGCTGCTGCTTTGCTGCCAATTGGTGGAAATTCAAGGCGGTCAACTCTCGATTCAAGGAACCCCGGAATCTGGATATCGCTACGTGCTCTGGCTGCCCTGCACAAATGCTACGGAATTGTTGGAAGGGTAAAGAAGGAAGAAGGAAGTTCGGCAACGGATTTTCTAACGGATGTAACGGATGTAACGGATGGAAAGAAGAAGGAAGAAGAAACAAGTCATTTGTTAATTAATACTGAGATGTTGCACCATTCTCAATAAGGCTTTTATGCGCGGGCTCCCGTGCCCCCCACAAGAAATTTATTCTTTGTGGAGCCGACAATAAAAGCCTTAAGGGAGGATGGTGCAAGATGGGAGTTACTACCAATTGTCGATGCTTTTAGACTCAATTCCCAATTCCCAATTCCCAATTCCCAATTACCAATAATCAATCTAAAAATGAATTCAGTTTGGCAACAGTTAACTCTGGCAAATTTGCCGCTCTCTCAGTGGCAAAGTAGAAGTTATTTATTCAATTTGGCGATCGGCTGTTTACGCAGTTGGCGGCAGAGTAGCTGGCTGATGCAGTGGGCAGAACCCTTGGGTTTTGTTTTGCTGGCCTTGACTTTCGGTTTGGCGCCGTTTGTAAACAATGCTTTGGTGGGGGTGTTGATGGCGGCTAGCGCTGCATTTTGGGTGCTGCTGACTGTTTCGGACGATCGCCCGATCGCCTTGAGGCCGATTCATTTGCTGGTACTGCTGTACTGGGGCATTGCCACCGTCGCAACGGCGATGTCGCCGGTCAAAGTCGCCGCTGCTACTGGTTGGAGCAAGCTAACGCTGTATTTGCTGTTTTTTGCGCTGATGGCTCGGATATTGCGATCGCCCCGTTGGCGATCGTGGTTAATTGCCGTATTTTTGAACGTCTCTTTAATTGTCAGTTTCTACGGCGTGCGGCAGTGGATTGACAAAGTGCCGCCATTAGCTACTTGGAACGATCCGACTTCTACTCAAGCCAATGTCACGCGAGTTTACAGCTTTCTGGGAAATCCTAACTTGCTTGGTTCCTATTTGCTGCCGGCCATTGCATTGAGCGCCGCCGCACTTTTTGTGTGGAAAGGATGGGGAACAAAAATTTTAGCGCTGACGATGCTGGTGGTGAATTGCGCGTGTTTGCGCTACACGGATAGCCGGGGTGCTTGGATCGGTTTTGTGGCTCTACTGGTGGTATTTTTAGTGCTGCTGTGGTACTGGTACAGCCCTTTGATGCCTCGGTTCTGGCGGACTTGGGCGCTGCCGTTAGGGTTAGGAGGTTTGGCGGGAGCCTTAATTTTGGGAGTGGCTTTAGTGGAGCCTCTGCGCGATCGAGTTTCGAGTATGTTTATCGGCAGAGGTGACAGCAGTAACAATTTTCGGATTAATGTTTGGACGGCGGTGATTGACATGATTCGCGATCGGCCAATTCTTGGAATTGGGCCGGGCAACACTGCTTTTAATAAAGTTTATCCGCTTTATATGAAGCCGAGATTCACTGCTTTGAGCGCTTATTCCGTCCTGCTAGAAATTGCGGTGGAAACCGGTTTTATCGGTTTAATGTGTTTCCTGTGGCTGATGACTGTTACCGTCAATCAAGGTTTGCTGCAGATAAAAAATCTGCGGGATGCACAATTTAACATCTCTAATTTAGAGGAAGAATCCAGAAATCCCCAATCTAAAATCCCAAATCTCAAATCGAATCAGGGGTTTTGGTTGATTGGGGCGATCGCAACTTTAGCCGGCATGATGGCCCACGGTTTTGTCGATACAGTTTGGTACAGGCCCGAAGTTAATATGCTGTGGTGGTTGATGGTGGCGATTATTGCTAGTTTTTACAGCAACTCGCACCACCAGGAAGATTCAGCTTTGACGGAGGGCGAGTAGATAGAATTGCTGGCGGGGATTTTCTCCCCGCCCAGTGCGGACTCCAGCAATAATGGATACAGCAATAATTAGGAGTTATACCAGTGCGAAAAAAGAATGCAGCTTTATGCAAGCTGCAAACCATTATCGCCATAAGTTATTTCCAATTCTTCAATTATTAATCTCAAATCTCAAATGCTATAAGGTGCGGACGGGGCACCCTGCATACTACTACATACTACATACCTGTTGCTGTAAAGTGGTGATGGTACACTCTACAAAATTTATTGAAAATAACTCTTATTCTTCGCTCTCCGAAGGCATGATGAATCTGGGACACGGATATTTTCCACCATCTCTATCTCTGCACCGCCGCCTCCTCGCTTGATTGGAGTCGAACGGCGTTTCGACTGATTCATTAACTGTAATTTTAACAGTCGAAGGAGTTGGCAGTGCTGTTGAGGCTTGACTTAGCTCCAGCACCGTTATAATTGCCAGTATGGTTGATGAAAACAAAACTGTGCGTTTCATTTATTTGTTTTTTCCTCGTTTAATCGTTGACGTGCCATCCCTATCCATATATCCTCATCGAATTCTTGAGAATCCGCATACTTTAGACAAATTTTCCACTGCGGTAGCGCTGCCTTAGTATTTTTCATTTTTTCTAGGACTTGCGCTTTTAAGCAGTAAGTTGCTGGTCCTTCACTATCAAGTTTAATCGCTGCATCCAGATGTTGCAATGCCTCTGAATATCGACCCTGTTCCAGGCGAGCCCATCCCAAGTTTTTTAGTAAAGAATATTTTACTTGATCGTCCTCAGCTAATTTCAAACCTTGCCACAGGAAGTGAACGGCAGCCGGATAGTTTTTTTGATCAACTATATATAACCTAGCCAGATTGCTGTAAGCAGCAGGCAGACCGAGTTTTGCAGCTTGCAGATATTTTCCTCGGGCGCATTGTAAATCTTGCACCTCTTCGCAAAGCCATCCTAAATTGTAAAGAGCTGTTCGGCTTTTTGGATCTACCCAGAGCGCTAACTCATATGCTTGTTGAGTATCAGCGAATCGATTGGCTTTGTAGTTTTCAAAAGCCCTATTGTTAAAAAAAGAGGCCAGTTCCGGCAACCCAATTTGCCAGCCGCCCCAGCCTACTGCTAGCATCAGCAATAAGGCTCCCCACTTGGAGTTCTGATGCTTTTTTGCTGGCTCTTTCATAGCATTGAAAATATTAGCTAATGGTGTCATTTTTAGCATTTTTTAACTTGAGAGTTGGGGGATATTTTGTTTGCTAGATTTAATTGCCACCCTAATGGCCTGATAATCTTACGAAATGACTCAGGTTTGAGTCCGTTTCTCATAAGAGTTTGTCAGTCCACAGCCAAATGCTTGGGAATGTTCCCACTACCCAGATGTATTCGAGCATAGGTTAATCATTCATGAGACTCCACAAGCCATCCGGATATTTTCAGGAAAAATAAGCGGGAAGCAGGAAGAAGGTAGAACTGTTACCCTTGCCTAAGTAATAATACTTAGTTAGCGATCAGTCGATCGACAGTATGCGACTGTATGAGGAGATACAGCGTATTCCAGGTTTATGAAGTGTAGGGACTTACCCTGGGCTGTTTCCCACGGGGATGGAACGAGCTGGGGTTTAGTTGATCAACCTGGAATCTTCTGTAAGACGGACTCCGGTGAAATAACTTTAATTAAGTTTGTAGTAACGATGGAAGTCCTCAAAATCCTCAAGGGAGGATTTTGAAAAATATTATGATGAGTAATTAACCGAACTAGATTTAAAATAGCCAATCATTAATCAGCAATCACCCATGATGAATCACTAATGACTCCTGACTAATAAACATCTCTACAAGTTAACTTTCAACCTTCGAGTACCCAAGGTTTTAGTTGCTTTTTCGGAGATGTCTAATGACTAATGACTGGGACTAAAATTGCTTCATCGCTCTTTCCATATCCCGCTTGTCTTCGCGTTTCTTCAAATCTTCGCGCTTGTCGTACAGTTTTTTCCCTTTACCCAAACCGATATCAAGTTTTACCCAGCCGCCTTTCAAATACATTTTTAACGGTACTAAAGTCAAGCCTTTTTCTTCCACTTTGCCGATTAATTTGCGAATTTCCTGCTTGTGCATCAGCAATTTACGGGTGCGGCGGGGTTCGTGATTAAAATAGTTACTAGCACTTCTCCAAGGCGAAATGTGAACGTTTATCAGCCACAGTTCCCCGTTCCGAACTAAACCATATCCGTCCCGCAAATTGGCTTTTCCTTCCCGAATTGATTTGACTTCGGTTCCCTTCAACTCGATTCCCACTTGGTATGTCTCTATAATTTCATAGAGATGGCGCGCTTGGCGGTTATCGCTAACAATTTTGTATCCTGGACTTTTTTCGCTCATTTTTACCTCCGATAAAATTAATTATTATAACGCTAGCTCCTCTGTAGAGAAAATCGAAGCTTGACAAAACTTAAATAATCGGTCTAGACATTACTAATTTTGCTGAGCTAAGATGTCACCAACGTGAATGTCAAGCGGTATCATGCAGCGCACCAATATTCCCAATTCTGACCTTCCAGATGCTGTCAGTCCCAATTCAGGGCTTAATTTAGTTTGGTTGGCTCCTTTTTTGCTGGCGCTTGCTTGGTTTTGGGCCAATATCTCGGCAGTTAAGTGGCTGTTATCCTCGTTTGTTGAGATACCTACACTGTACAAGATAGTAATTGGCTTTCTGATTGTAGCATTAGTAGTGCGATCGATTGGGAACTCCGAGCGCCCGCCAGGATTTTCACCCCATTTCGTTTTGAGGCGAGATCCGCTGCTGTTGATGTTGGGTGCGGGTATTTGCTCGATCGCCCTTCAGTACATAATTGATATCAAACAACTTACTGTCCTGCTATTTATCCTCGGAACTTACGGGCTGTGTGGCTTATTGGTAGAGCAGAACTTTTGGCAAAAAAACTTGCCAGTTGCGGGCTTGCTGGCTTGTATTTTACCATTCAACAGTCAGTTTAATAGCGGATTAGGTTTGCCGGCGCGAGTGCTTACTGCTCAGGTAGTAGAACAGTTGCTCTCTATGCTGCAAATTGGGGCTATTTCTTCTTACGATATTATCGTTTTGGAAAACGGCATCGCTCAGGTTGACGTGCCTTGTAGCGGCATTAAAACCCTCTTAGTCGGAACGCTATTTTTGCTAGCTGCTACCTGGCTGGAAGGGCGTAAATTGAGCTTAAGATGGCTAGCAGTCGGCGCTGCTAATTTCTTAATGTTGGTATGTGCTAACACTGCGCGGGTTGCCGTGTTAGTCCTGGTTTCGGAAGTTTTTCAACAGCCAAACATAGCACAAATTATGCACGTTCCTCTGGGAATTGTCGGTTTAGTATGTGCTTGTTTTGTGACGTGGTTAATGCTGCAACGAGTACCGAAATTCCAGCCCAAAAAAACCAGCGGTATTTCTGCAAAACCCAACTCAGAAATTCTGCCAAATCACCCCTTAGCCAAACCCGGAATAATTGCAGCAGTCGCACTTTTGGCAGTAATGGCTCAACTGTCTCATGTAGAAACGTCAAAAATGGCGATCGCCGCACCTTTAACATTACCTGAATACATTAAATCAGAGTCGATTCCCCTGAATCCTAGCGAACAAAAATTCTTTGGCAACTATCCAGACACGCAAACACAAAAAATCAGATTTGTCGCCGGCAACTTGCGCGGTTCCATGCTCACAGTAGCGAGCACATCCTGGCAAACTTATCACGCCCCCGAGTTGTGTTTTGTGGCCAGCGGAATTCCCGTCAATGGCATAGAAAAAAAACAACTAACTCCTTCAGTAACTGCGCGCTGGCTGTCTCTCAAAAACAACCAATTATCAGCAGTATACTGGCTGCAATCTGCACAGCTAACTACAGATAACTTCTTGTCCCGTATCGGCAGCGATCTCACCCACAAAAATCACAATTGGGTGCTAGTTTCCATTTTATTTGACAGTTCGCTACCACCAGAAAATCAGGAAGTAAAAGAGTTTGCGAGTAATGTATACACGACCGTTAAACAAAGCTTACAAGGAGAAGTAAATGAAAATCAAACAGGTGTTTGATGGAATTTTTAAAACAATTTTTTGGGTCTGGAATTTGACCTTTTTATCAATTGTTTACTTGGGAATTTTGCCGATTATAGGAGTGCCATTAATTCAGGCGACAATCGATGGCACAATCCCGCTAGATTTTTCTTTGACGATGGCAGCTACGATCGCAGTACCCACTGTATGTACTGTAATAGGAGCTAGGCGTTTTAGCAAGCAACCCCTACAGCTAATGCGTTGGTTTTACGGCGTAGAAGCACCGTTATTTTTACTTTGTTTGCTCCGCTTGTTCCTGCTACGAGAACTCACTCCAGCTAGTTCTCAGATCATCGCTACTATTGCTTTGTGCATTGCAGCATTTTCAGTGGAAATGCTGTACGGATATCTGGGTAAAAGAGAAAATGTGCAAAATATTTTCGATTCCCAGAATTCTCATAATAAACAGCCTCGTTTTGTCAGGTTACTCGGAGAAAAACGAAGTGCGTGGCTGCAATTAGGATGTCACAGTTTAATGGTAGTAGTTGGCATTTGGGCGGCAACATTGCTGCTTTATTACGCTGTACCTGTGGCATTCTATACACTTTATGGATTCTTGTTTTTCCTCAGCCAGTTTTTAACCTTTACATGGGTTTCACCATTTCTGGAAATGTTTAAAGACGGGGCATGGGCATGGGCTTTAATTTGGCTACCGCTATCGTTTATATTGTTTGGTTTAACCTGTAGCTTATTCGTTGTCATTCCTTCGCTGTACGGCTTTCTCTACATTCATTCCGGGCGGAAAATTTGGCAGAGTTTTGCTGCACAATACGGGAAAAATAAAGCGCTAATCGGAAGTTTTGGAGTCATAGCAGCTTGGCTGGCTATTTTCTCGGCTTTGCAGCAGCAGCCACAAGTTGCAGCACTGAAAATGCTGGCTACTCCGCCTGCAAATGACACGGTTCGCCAAACTTTATTAGCCAAGTCTGATATGATTCGATCGGGCTTAGTTAACGCTTATTTGTCTCCTTACCGCTACCTCAGCACAGTGGGAGAAAACAACCACATTTATGAGATATACAAAAATAGTTTGGGTTTACCTGACGGAGCGGCTCAAACTGTGCAGAACAGCTATAATTTTTTAATGTCGCCGTTTTTGTATCAAGGCTCTAGTGCTGATGTAGAAAAAGCGGAAAAACTCTACGGCGAATTCTTCGATACGGAACTGCAAAAAGGCGACTCAGAAGCAGTAAAACACGCGGTGCAGTCAACATCAAACCGGGAAGAAGCTAAAGCTGGTTTGCTGAATGTCAATCAGGAAAAAGTATGGTTGCAGTCGCAAGAAGTGACAGTCAAAGAAAACGGCGACTGGGCTGACGTTCAACTCTACGAAGTTTACAAAAATCAAACGCCGAACTTGCAAGAAGTATTCTACTACTTTTCCCTGCCGGAAAGCGCCGCAGTTACAGGAGTTTGGCTGGGAGATACTGGCGATTTAAACAAACGTTTTGTATTTACGGTATCGCCTAGAGGTGCCGCCCAGCAAGTCTACAACCAACAGGTAGTAGAAAGAGTCGATCCGGCTTTGCTAGAACAAATTGGCCCGAAACAATACCGATTGCGGGCTTTTCCAATCCCAGCTAAACGAGAATTCACCCAAACAGAAGGGCCAACGGAAATGCACCTGTGGCTTACTTACAAAGTCATGCGCCAGCCGCAGGGTTGGGCTATGCCTGTTTTGGCTGAAAAACGCAACATTTTTTGGAACCAAAATACTCGCCGCACGATCGCCGGAAAAGAGGTAAAATACAGCGGCAAAGAAGCAAGAGAAACTTGGCTGCCACCCTTTTTGCCCGCAGCCGCACAGCAACCGCTAACAGCGCAGCAGGCGGTTCTACCGGGAGGAAATATCATTTCTGCTAAGCCGTTGGCTGATGCAAATTACTCGTTACCGCAAGGCAAGAAATTTGCAGTTATTCTCGATACTTCCCGCAGCATGGCGGCGGAAAATAAGGATGTCAAAGAAACTTTTGAATGGTTGAAAGCTAATGCAGCAGGCAAAAATGCTGTTGATTTGTATGTTGCCAGCGCTGCGGGAATGCCACCTAAGTTTGTGGAAGATGTACGCAATTTCGATGCGACAAAGGTGAGGTTTTACGGTACAATCCAGCTCAAAGATATGCTGCAACAGTTTGCACAGTTGCGGGGCGATAAAAATTACGATACTGTATTTTTGGTGAGCGATCGCCACAGTTATGAATTATCGGACGATCGCAAACCTAAACTTTCCATCTCTGCACCGCTATGGACAGTGCATTTGGGAGGTTTGCCCCCCGGCTACGACGACGCAACTTTGAAGCTTATTCAAGATAGCGGCGGTGGAGTTGCTACGGATATGAAAGAGGCGATGCAGCGACTAGCAACAACAGCAGCTTCGGGCCCATCTACAGTTAGCGTTGTTGACGGCTATGCTTGGAGTTATGCCAAAACGCCGCAATCGGAAAAAAACGCAAAATCGGCGACAGTCGCAGAGTTAAAAGATACCGGAAATGAAGGCTTTAAACCGATAGCTGCGCGGCAGTTGATAACTGCACTTAGCAAGCAGAAAAGTTCCAATCAATTGACGCAACTGGATGCAATGCACGCAGTAGCTAAAAATTTCAAAGTGGTGACTCCTTATTCTTCGATGATTGTGTTAGTTAATGACGCGCAAAGGGAGCAACTAAAAGCAGCGGAAGCTAAGAGCGATCGATTTGACAGAGAGGTAGAATCCGGTAAGGAGGAGTTGAGTAAGCCGAATAATCCTCTGAATGTTTCGGGGGTTCCTGAACCCGAAGAATGGCTGCTGTTGGCGGTAGGTGCGATCGGGCTTTTGGTGATTTTCGTCCGCCAGCGACGCGCGAAAATGGTAGGTTGAAAGTAAATCCGGGTTGGCTACTCCCTCGATGTTTCGGCGGTTGAAATCGCTACTACAAAAACAAAGTCTGCCTCCGCAGACTAAGAGAGTGAGGGGGTATTTAACCGAGACTTGATATCAAATATTAATCTACAGTCGTCTTGAGACGACTTGAGCTATGAGACAGGGGTTGAAACCCCTGTCGGACTTAGCTAAGATTAATGACTAATCTATCTCGACAAAAACGCGATCGCCCTCAATCTTTACCGGATAAGATTCCAGGGAATCGGCTGGTGCATTCAAACATTTACCGCTATCTAACTTGTACTGATACTTATGAAACGGACAGGTAATGATACCGTTATTTACCTTACCCATGTCGATCGGATATTCTAAATGAGTGCAAGCATTGCGGTAACAAGTGACATTCAGGCCTTGACGATTCAAAATCAGCGAAGTACCCTCAACTTTTACCTTCAAAATATCCCATTCGGGAACTTGATTCAGCCCTGTTATCTCTACCCACATATAATCTTTATCCCTTTAAATAAAATATTGCTGCTTTCATGGGCGATCGTCCTTGAATGCAGCAAGGGCGATCGGTGGGGCACTCTCCACACCTGAGAACCTAACCGTTTTCCTCGCCATTTCCCAGGTACAACCTGACGAATTCATCAGCCGCCTCCCGATTGAATGTCTGCAACGCTTGCTTAATCGCAAATACCGCCTCAGCGGATGGATCTCGTTCTTCACTCACCCAACGGCTAACGTTTGAGCGATCGATTTCCATCTTTGCCGCCAATTGATATTGACTGATATCGTATGCCTCTAATATTTTTTTGAGGGCTTTACCTGCTCTTCCCATGCTCCCTATTGTGTCAGAGAGTCACGATTCTGTAAACGTTGCTGATTGTCACAAAGTGCGGGAAACTTTGTAGATTAAGTGCGATCGTTTTTTCCCTCTCAATTTAATTGTATGGTTCCTCAAATACCGGAGTTTGGCTGGGGCGATCACCTAGTCCGCCGCCAACCAGCGTAAACTTACGCATATAGGGAGACCTGTACCCTAAAACAATATCCGACTTGGGTACTCCGAGTTCAATTAACTCATTAGCAATTCCTACTTCCGTTCCATCTCGCTGAATCCAAATCTTGTCCTCTTTAATATCGATGTGAATAACGCAACCATAAACTCGTCTTTCTCCACGCCATCCCACATGAAACATCAAATAGCGATCGCGTTTGATGTCACAAGCAATTTCAGTTTCTATCTCCCCATCGTCCGAACCGCAGCTAGAGTGTTTTTCAATGATTGATTGAATTAGCTCTCTATACTTTTCTATTTCCATATAACTATCGCCTCTGTTGCAGGATTAAACACAATCAAGTTTAATTGCATCCGCGTCACTGACATTCGAGCTAAACGCCGAGTAAAAAATTCTTCATAAATATCTTCTGGAATTGCCAAATAAAGAAGTCTATCCGGTTCTGACTCTTCCAAAACCACTTTATAATTCCAGGCTTGACCTATAGCCTCGTGAAACTGATTGATCAATGACAGACCTAAAAAACACTTGATTTCTACTGCTATCTTCTGTCCGTACTTTTCGGCTCCTAACAAATTATTTTCAGCCCCTAAGTCCACATAAAGCTTATCTTCGTCTACTTTGAGGTACAAAGGATCGTGGGTAATAGTCCACCCTTCCTTTTCCAAAGCTGAACATACAGAGGCATGAAAGATATCCTTAGCAGACATAGATTTTGATAAATCATGTTACTCGCTCCCATTATATCATCTTTTACGGCTGTGCCAGACAAACGGGCGATCGCATTTTGAATGAAGTGCGATCGTTTCTTCCTTCTCAATTTAATTGTAAGGCTCATCAAATACCAGAGTCTGGCTGATGCGATCGCCTCAATATTTGACTATCGGCCTCAAACATACTATTCAGCTTTTCCCTACGGATGAATCTGACTCAAAATCACCCGCAACCGATCGTAATCATCCTTCAGCAAAACACTCAAACTTCTCCCTGCTTCCACCAACCAAGATCGATCGCGCATCCGCAACTGATAAATCTCCCGAATTGCCGCCGCCGTCAGCGCATCCACCGGCGCATTAGTCACCCCCAGTAGCGTCCTCAAAAAATCCAACTGCACGGTAAAGTCAATCACCTCATCCGGTTCGCAGCGATAAACCGCCTGGTGAATTTGCGGCGGGCGCGGCGGCAAATACTGATAAATTTTACCCCTCGATGGGCCGTGACCGTTCAACCTTTCCGGCGCAGCCTCATACCCGACAATCGCCACTCGAAACTCGGTTTTGAGCATCGCAAAAATCTGCGGTTGTTCTTCCCGCAACTCTTCCAGCGACAAACCCAAAGCGCGAGCTCTGTGCACCGAGTCGATCGGGCTAGTCGTAGCGTAATAAACCACGCCGTAAATTTGATTTTTCGACTCTTCATCCTCGGCCTTCACCCAACTGCCAAAAGGCGGCATCACGGGAAAACTTAAGTCTTCCGGTTCCAAACATTGAGCCAAAAACTCCGAAGTTGCCGTCTCGATTACCTCAGCAATGCGATCGGGGTGGCGCTCTTTTGTAGCAAATTGGGGTAAAGGTAAACGCATAGTTTTAGTTATTAGTTATTAGTTATTAGTTATTAGTTATTAGTTAGTAGTCATTAGCCATTGGTTTTGTGCTGGTTGTCAAGGGTCTTCAGTTAGTAGCCTGGTCTTGGGTACTTTACCAATTACCAATGACTAATTACCCATTACCAATTACCAATGACTAATGACCGCTGACTACTGACTATTTCACGCGACCAGCCGTAGCATCCACAAGTTCCAACTGCGACAGCCGGAACGTAATCAACTTGTCCCAATTCCCGCCTTCAAACAGTACCGCGACCTTTCCGTCGCTAACTCGCTGGACTTGTCCTTGAAAGGCGTAGTAAATTTCACCCTTATCTTTAACTCGAACTGCCGAACCTGGAAAAATCATAATTCTTTGAATGTTAAGTTTGCTGGTTATAGTTTACCTTTTCTCGTTTCTAGTTCCCAAGCAGAGCCTGAGAACTAGGCAAATGTTCGTGTACAGGAAGACGCGAGGCCAACCCCAGAAACGAGAGTTTGTTAGGCTAAGGCTGCTACGGAAACTTTACCGGCAATGCGACCCGCGATCGCCCGCAACTCCCTAGCTGAAGCAGAACCCGGTTGCCCCACCACGATCGGCACCCCCGAATCGCCACCTTCGCGCAACGGAATTTCCAGCGGAATGCGGCCTAACAGCGGCACTCCCAACTCAGCAGCAGTCTTTTCCCCGCCACCAGAACCGAAAATATCGTATTGCTTGTCTGGCATATCCGGCGGCACAAAATAGCTCATGTTTTCCACAATTCCCAACACTGACACTCCCAACTGCTGGAACATCTTTAAGCCCTTGCGAGAGTCCAACAATGCCACAGTCTGCGGAGTCGTCACGATCACGACACCGGCCATCGGCACCGCTTGCGCCATTGTCAACTGCGCGTCTCCAGTACCCGGAGGCATATCGACAATCAGATAGTCTAAATCGCCCCAATTCACCTGATAGAGGAACTGCCGAATGATCCCGTTCAACATCGGGCCCCGCCAAATTACGGGTTGGTCTTTGTCAATTAAAAACGCCATCGACACTAATTTGACGCCGTAGTTGAAGGCGGGTTCGAGGCTTTCCCCGCTTTTTCCGTCCCTAACCATCACTTTCGCGTCCCCCAGACCCAACATATTGGGGTCATTTGGCCCATAGATATCCGCATCCAGCAAACCCACCTTAGCGCCGGTTTGCGCCAGCGCTACTGCCACATTTACCGCCACCGTGCTTTTGCCGACGCCGCCTTTGCCACTGGAAATTGCGATAATATTTTTAACGCCTTCAATGCCTTGGCGATCGACCACTCCCTTTTGCTGTGGCGTCTCGGCTGTCACCTCCACCGCCACTTTTTCGACTCCTGGCAACTGTTTGACCGCTTTTTGGCAATCTTCGACAATAAATTCTCGCAGCGGGCAAGCAGGCGTTGTCAGCACTAAAGTAAAACTGACGACACCGCCGTCAATTTTTATGTTACGAATCATGTTCAATTCCACCAAACTCTTTTGCAGTTCGGGGTCTTGCACGGGTCGCAGGATTTCTAAGACTGAACTAACATCGAGTGTATTGGGCATTGTGTTCTCCACCATAGCTCTGCAATTGGGTTAGCGAATTTTCGATCGCAGGTTTAAGTATATTTTTATTGCTATTTTTTAATGTAACTTCATAGCGATCATTTGCAGACCTACGGTGGCATAATTACATGACGACAGGATTTGGGACTCACGGTCAATCTCAAACTCAAATGCCCTCGGCAAGAATTTCTACGACCGAAAGCAATTTGGTCACAATCCCCGAATTGATCCGTGGTCGCAATTCTTCAATCTAAAATCTAAAATCTAAAATCTTAAATCGGATGACAGTTTCTACCACACTTAAAACCGCCACTTCCCCGTTTTTGCCGCCCGCTGACTCTAGAGCTAGAGTCAGCCAATTTATGAAAACCCTACAAGACGAAATTTGTCAATCCCTCGAACAGGTCGATGGTGTTGGCAAATTTAAGGAGGACTCTTGGGAACGCTCCGAAGGCGGGGGCGGACGTTCTCGCGTCATGCGCGAAGGCAATGTTTTTGAACAAGGGGGAGTCAATTTTTCCCAAGTGTGGGGCGAAAGTTTGCCGGCTTTGATTCTGGCCAAGCACCCCGAAGCTGCAGGTCACGATTTCTATGCAACGGGTACTTCGATGGTGCTACACCCCCGCAATCCCTACTTGCCTACGGTTCACTTGAATTACCGCTATTTTGAGGCAGGCCCGATTTGGTGGTTTGGCGGTGGTGTGGATTTGACTCCTTATTACCCGTTGGCTGAGGATGCAGCTCATTTTCACAAAACTCTGAAAGCAGCTTGCGATCGCCACCATCCCGGATATTATCCGACATTTAAACTGTGGTGCGACGAATATTTCTACCTCCCCCACCGCCAAGAAACCCGCGGCGTGGGCGGCCTGTTTTTTGACTACCAAAGCGCTCAAGGCGCGCTTTACCGCGACCATCATGTCAAAGGCAAGGCCGCTGAGTGCAGCAACAACATCGGCGTGCCGGAACCGAGGACTTGGGAGTCGCTGTTCGCCTTTGTACAGGACTGCGGCCGGGCATTTTTGCCGGCTTACACCCCCATAATTGAAAAGCACCGATCGAAAGAATACGGCGAGCGCGAGCGTAATTTCCAACTTTACCGCCGCGGCCGTTACGTTGAATTTAACTTGGTGTACGATCGAGGCACGACCTTTGGTTTGCAAACCAACGGACGCACCGAATCGATTTTAATGTCCCTGCCACCTTTGGTACGCTGGGAATATTGTTACGAGCCAGAACCCAACTCTCCCGAAGCCGAACTCTACTCCAAGTTCTTAAAACCGCAAGATTGGGCGAATTGGATGCCTCAGCAGTCACCGACCTGAGTTAAACTACTGGGACAGTAACCACCGCGATAGATAATAAATTTGAGGGAAGGGTCAGTGATTCATATTGATCAAAAAACCCACACGCTTCAAGACGGTACAACAGTTATCGTCTTAGCACCGACAGGACGGTTGGACATCACTACAGCTTGGCAATTCCGCCTCAAGTTGCAAGAGTGTATTTCCAAACTTAGCCGCCATGTTGTAGTGAATCTTGGTCAGGTTAACTTTATCGATAGCTCTGGCCTGACCTCACTTGTAGCAGGTATGCGGGATGCGGATAAAGTTAAGGGAAGTTTCCGCATTTGCAATGTTCATCCCGAAGCCAAACTGGTGTTTGAAGTCACCATGATGGATTCTGTGTTTGAAATCTTTGAAACGGAAGAAGAAGCTCTAGAGGGGGTGCCGCGCGCAAGTTGACCACTCCCGCTTGCATCGGTTGCGGTGTAAGCGCAATTTAAGCTTGAGGCTCACAAAAAGCGCCGGAACCCTGCACAAGAACAGGAAGCAGGTAAATTCTTGCCAGCTTCCTTATGCTTTCTTCCTTTCTTGAGAGGTTGAGAGGTTCACCAAAACACTAAAGTAGAAGAATAGGTCAAGGTAAAGTCTTGCCTTCTATCCTAGATAGCTAAATTTTTCTTCCTTGTTTGTTGTTGCTTCTTGCTTCAAACCAATATCTCAGCAGCAAAATCCTGACGCTTGACAAATCTAAAAGGGCCCATTAAAGCTCCCCAGATAGCCTTGCCTGTCGTGGGGCTTATTCCTTTGTCGTAGCTGAGAAATTCCTCGCCTGCGGCTTCAAATCCCAAGTCTACTTGGTAATTTTGCCCCCCGTAGGCAAAGCCGCAGCGAGTGCCCTCCGGCAAGGATGCCCGAAATCGATAGCTGTTTGAGGCTAAATTTTCCACTGCAACCGACAGGGTGCAGCCGGGGAGGAGTTGGATTTGCTCCTTCGTTAGCTTTCCAAGCAAGTCGGGGTTGCAACCGGCTCCTTTGACGGCTGTAATGTCGTTAAACATATAATACTGAGCTTCAATCAGTCCTGGCGCTATCTGTGAGTGCCTCAGTTGCACGATGCGGGGGCGGTATGGCTTGTCTAATTCCAGAATGTTGGCTTGTTCGGCAAACAGGGCAATGCTGGGTTCGGAAAATAAAGGAACGGGTAGTGGTCTTTGCCACAAACGAAGATGGACGTACCACGTCGGCTCTGCTAGCGCTTGTTCCCGGTTGTCAAATTCGCCCGCCATGTATTGGGCTAAAGCTATTAATTCAGGAGAAATTGTCATGTTTGTTTGATTGTTCACGAGTAGGGTTGACAAGAAAAAGTTATTGTGATATGTAAGACCATATCAAGGCTGGGCAAGTCAGAAGATTAGATTTTTGAGCGATCCCAGCTAAGCTATGATTGTAAAGATACTGGGGTTTTTCCCTCCTATTGCGACATATTAATTGTTGCTGCCGATCGCGCGTAAAATATTTTTGATAAAATTTTGTCTCGCAATCCAGCGGCAACGCTTAAAAAACTGGCAATTTTTGTCAGCCCGATCGCAGAGAGACTCCCCCGACTTTACTCACGCCGCGCTGGCACGCCCGCTACGGCAAAATTATTTATCTATAAGACTCAGGTGAACAATAACCGTACTGTTTCAGATACTAAGCGAAGTTTCTATACGATTCACACTCGACCGATCAACTCAATTTACCGTCGAGTGGTGGAAGAGTTGATGGTAGAAATGCACTTGCTTTCGGCAAATGCCGATTTTCAATACGACCCGATTTATGCTTTGGGTGTAGTGACAGCTTTTGATAGATTCATGCTTGGGTACGCCCCAGAAGCCGACAGAGTTTCCATTTTTAACGCTTTGTGCAAGTCCCTAGAAGACGATCCAGAGCGCTACAAGCAAGACGCTGAGCGATTGGAAAGCTTGGCAGATAGACTTTCGGGGCAAGAGTTGCTCTCGTGGCTCGATCGCTCGACCAGCTTTGAAGATACAGCGGATTTGCAAGCGTCTTTAGGGGCGATCGCCAGCAACCCTCAATTTAAGTACAGCCGCTTGTTCGCGATCGGTTTGTTCTCGCTATTAGAAAAAGCTGACCCTAACTTAGTAAAAGACCAAGAAACGCGAAACGACGCGATCGCCAAAGTCAGTGCGGCCTTACACCTCCCAGAAGACAAAGTTAGCAAAGATTTAGATTTGTACCGCAGCAATTTGGAAAAAATGGCCCAAGCGCGAATAGTGCTTCAAGATGTCATCCAAGCGGAACGCAAAAAACGCGAAAAACGAGAGACAAAAGTTACCGCTGGCCCTTCTGCTGAGTCTTCTGACAGCAGCAATTAATCTTTTGAAGGAAGAAGGAAGTTCGGCAACGGATTCTATAACGGATGTAACGGATGTAATGGATGTCAGGAACAAGGAAGTTCGGCAACGGATGTAACGGATGTAACGGATGCCAGGAACAAGGAAGAAGAAGGAGTTTTTTATTTTTTAGAACAAATAAAAACTCTTAAATTTTAATTTTTTTTCTTGAATTCTGGCTTCGGCCTTGTGCCTTCAGATGTTGGTTGCTCAGAAACTAAAAATCCCGCTTTCTGAATTGAGCGGGATCTACTTAATCAAAATAGAGCTGTTGGGGTGGTACTAAGGCTGGGGTTCAAAATTAGTGGCGTTAGCTTGCAGCCAAGTGCTTAGCTGTGAAAGAACTTCGTTTCCCGAAGACTTGCCCAAAGCTGTCGGGTTTGGGGTGTCGGGCCTGTCCAAGTTGCGGGCGATCGCTGCGTTGACTTCTTTGGAAATCAAATCGTGAAGTTGCTCTTTAGCCCTAGCCCTTTGAAAGTGAGCGCCCTCTTCCGTCGTAGCGTACAGAGGTGGCAGCCTATTTAAAGCATAAGCTGCAATATCTCCCACATCCAGACTCAGGTCGCTCGTCGCCTCAATTTCTGCCACCCTAGCGATCGCATCGCTGAGTACCAACTCTTCCATCACGTTGATGAACTGTTTGCGTGGCAGAACTACAACTTCGCCAGTCAACAAAGAGCCCATCAGACGATCGAGAGCCATGTACTCTTCGATCGACAATTCCGAAGCCGTATTGCAGATCCGTCCCACCTCAGCTTCCATAGACGGCGTTAAATAGCCATCCTGCAAAGCCTGTTCAACAATTTTTTCAATACTCATATATGCGTCCCCGCTCAACGGCATCATCAATAAAGTTTTGTGAAGACGCGATTGTTAGCGTCTTGAGATTCGAGTTTTGAGAGTTGAGTTGAGAAATTTTATACAAATCCTAACTCAATACTGATAACCCATCACAGTTATCTGCACACCCTAGCCACAAACTTACCCCATAATTGACTGATAAATCCGTCAAAACCTGTAAAAACTCCTACTCAACTCCCTGAAGTCGCCAAGGTACAGGATCGACGGACTGCCCATGCACGTAAAGTCCCCAATGCAGGTGAGGGCCTGTAGAAGCCCCTGTTGACCCCACAGTACCAATTACTTGACCGGCTTTCACGACATCGCCTTCCTTGACATCAATCCGGCTGAGGTGCATCAAAATACTTGCTACGCCCTGACCGTGGTCGATACCAACCACGTTTCCGTGGATTTTGAAGCCTTGCGATTCACGTCCCACTAGAGACACGCGACCTGCTGCTGGTGCCACTACAGGGGAACCGGAAGCACCCGCGTAATCAACGCCGCGGTGGTAGTAGTCCTGAGCAAATACTCCATTATAATAACGTCGCACCCCGTAAATCGTGGTAATTTCGCCGGAGTTGGGGCGCAACAATTTGCCGTCCCAAAATTTTTCGGGTGTCACGAGTGCTTTAAATGCGTCTACGCGATCGAATTCAGCATCTGTACCTTCCTCGTCTTTCCCAGGCGGTAGCCAGATGGATTGAGTGGGAAAATTTCGATCGCGCACTTGGAGACTCAAGTTCTGCACTTGTCCGTCACCTGCGACTTGGATTTGGCGAGCACCGGGTTTCTCTAGCGGCGTCGTCGGCAGCAGGGCCCGAAAGCGGCCGTTGCCGATGGGAAACGCGGGGTAGTTTTTTTGCTGTAGAGAAACTGTTGGAGTTTCCCCGCCGTTACCCTCAACCTGAATCATTATTGACAGCGTATCTCCCAGTTGGGGATTGGTCGGCGTCACAACTACCTGCAAAGCTTGTACCGGCAGGGCAAAACTCAGAAGGCCAGCAACAATTCCCCCGATCGAACTAGCGGTTAGCTGGTTTGCTTTCAACTGCCCCCACCGCAAAATCCGACCCGTAACTATTTCCGCACTTAGCCCGCCGTTGCCTCGATTCACAGTCATTACCATCACTAGCAGTCCTTAACCTTTCTCTCGCTGATATATTTTTAACTATCTAGACTAACTCTAGCAATCCGCAATAAAAATTTCTGTATAGCAATCCTCGCATCAGTTTCAATAACTGGTTAACTGGTTCCCAAGCTCTGCCTGGGAAGCGATGTAAGCGAGGCTCTGCCTCGGCCCAGACTATGGAGGCTCTTCCTCCGGATATGCGTTACCAGGAAGAGCCTGGTAACGAGTATAATCATTTAGGATTGCTATAGTGCGGGGAGGAAAGCCCGCTTCAGCCAGACGCTCACACTACCGTTTCCATTACAAATTTAGCTAAACAGACGGGAATCCCCACACTATATCGCTTCGATTAGTGTGGGATGAAAGGCGCGTCAGGTGAGGATTCCACCCGTCAAGCAATTCAAAACTATGTTTTGAGCGGTGGGCGGGTGGATGACGAGACAAGCAAATTCTTTATTCAACGGGTCTATTTTGTCCTTCAATATACTTTTTTAATTGCTCCACAGTCACGCCACCACAGGAGACAATAAAATATCCATTCGTCCAGAAAACATCCTTCCAGTAGACTTTTTCAACTTCAGTCACAAACTCTTTCCGCAAGTACCGACTAGATACAGTCTTGAGGTTGTTTATAAGTTTGCTTGGCTCAGTTTGCGGAGTGTACTGAAGTAGTAAATGTACGTGGTCGCGTTCACCATTGAATTCTACCAATCTTCCTTCCCACTTTTCCATGAGATCCTTAAAAATCTCCTCAAGTCTTGTCAGCATTAAATCCGTCAGAACTTTCCGTCGATACTTGGTGGTCAACACTAAATGACACTTGAGGTCGGAAACCCCTCTGGCTTTATGGATAAAATCTTGACTCATACCATTGACACTAAATAACTTGTTCTGGTACAGTAACACTAATTGATATGTACTGACTACGCTCTAATATTGACAAAGGAATGAGAACTTCTTACCAGTATCGATTACGTCCAACAAAGTTACAAGCCATTGAAATTGACAGATGGCTGTCAATGTTATGTGCACAGTACAATTATTTGTTGGCTGATCGATTCAATTGGTACGAGCAAAACTGTTCTCCCATCAATGCGTGTCCGCTAGTTTGCCACTTACCTCAACTGCGCGACAACCCACAATACTACGATCAAAAAAAGACGTTACCTCAACTCAAAAAAACTCACCCTTGGTATGCAGAGATTTACTCTCAAGTCCTTCAAGATGTAGTTAAGCGAGTCAAGGTAACTTTTGATCGTTTTGTAAAAGGTGATAGCAGTGGAAAGCGTAGCGGTAGACCTCGATTTAAACCACGCAGTCGTTATCGCACGTTTACTTATCCTCAAGTTAAAGATGGCTGTTTACAGAAAAACTTAATCAACTTGCCGATGCTCGGAAAAGTTAAAGTTGTTTTGCACCGTTCCATACCTGATGGATTCAATATCAAAACCGTCTCTATTACCAAAAAAGCTGATGGGTATTATGTAACTCTCAGCTTGGAAGATTCAACAGTCCCTGAAGTTAAACCGGATTTTAATTCAAACAAGATTACTGGAATTGATGTTGGGCTGAAGAATTTTTTGACAACATCAGAAGGCGAGACTGTGGCAATTCCTCAACATTACCGCAAGGCCGGGAAACGTCTGCGGGTAATTCAGAAGCGAGTCTCGCGTCGCAAGACAAGCAGCAACCGAAGACAGAAAGCAGTTAAGCAACTGGGAAGATGTCACAAGAAAGTAGCAGACAAGCGTAAAGACTTTCACTTCAAGACCGCTAACGAGCTGTTGAAAAAATATGATGTTGTTGCGGTTGAAGACTTGAATGTTAAAGGACTTGCTCGTACAAAATTAGCTAAATCTGTGTTGGATGCTGGGTGGTCAAGCTTTCTGTCGATTCTAACAAATAAAGCTGTAAATGCTGGTTTGTTGGTAATCCCAGTAAGTGCCTACAATACTTCACAAGATTGCTCTAGTTGCGGCGAAAAAGTACCGAAAAAGCTGCATGAAAGATGGCATGACTGCCCCCATTGTGGGTGTAGTCTTGACCGCGATCATAATGCAGCTATCGTAATCAGGAATAGGGCGGTGGGTCATCCCGTCATTAAAGCTCAGTCAATGTCCGAAGCAATAGCTGGAGTCGCTGAGAAGCCTACACCATACTGTACTCAGTTGGTGTAGGAGTATGTCACGAGAACCCAAGTTTCAACAGAAACACTCTTCATGTCTAAGCGGATGGGATTATATTTTATCAGTCCTAGCTACTGTTACATAACTTTTAACAATTGCTATTAGTTATAGTTCACGGCGCTACAACAAAATTATTTTTAATTCCTCTGCTGTTAAATCACTTCTTTCTTGGCAGTTTATTTTCGGATAACCTTGCTAAAACTCTCTAGTTATTGTAGCCTACTTTTGAGTAAATAGTATTAATTCCCAATTTTTCAATCTCACATCTAAAATGGTAGAAGATAAAAATTGAGAATTGCTATAATCTGATTACCTAAATTTACAGAGATTCAAAGGTAGCGGTGAAACCATTTAAGGTCAAGCATTCTTCCATAAATTCCTCTACCTCATTGACATCCTCAAGCTGATACTCCATGATGCGTTGAGCATCACCTTTCATCTTTTTGGAAGAAAGAGGTGTGGCAGGATATTTGGCAGCGATCGCTTTGAAAGCTTTGGAATGGGTATCCCAGCTTGCAGCAGAACATTTTATGATTAAAAGCCACATGATTAAATTCCTCCTTGGGTTTGGTTGACTAATAGTCTGACACGAGTAAAAGTTAGAGCGATAGTGCCGAAAAATCAAGGGATTCTGTGGTTTGGAAAAAGGCTAAAAGCCGAGCCACTATGTGAGCGACACCACCCTTAACATTAGACTCAACATTCAAAGGCATCACCGGATCATGGAGTGATAAGCGTAACAGAAACCAGCCAGATTCGCTAGCTGACGTGCAGGAAATTCGCAGGCCTTCGTAGTTATTAGGAACGATTTTCCAGTCTGCTTGCGTTGAGACAAATTGTTGCAGTTGTTCAATAACCCGATCGCCGTGAGCCTTGAAATCATCCACACCAATTTTAATCCGAAATTCTGCACTTTCTTCGGGTTCTTTTAAATTCGCAATTAAATCTGGCAAAGATTGATTTGCTAGCTTTGACTTAGCCAATTCAATCAATAATTTGCTGACCAAATAAGCGCCATCATCCAGAAAGTAATTTTCTTTCAAAGCTCCATGTCCAGAGGTTTCAATCGCCAGCCATGATTCCTGTCCGGCTTCATTGAGGCGAATCGACTCGTCAATCACATTTTTGTAGCCACGTTTAAAGCGATGGTGAATTCCTTTTAAATCTTGTTCGATGAATTGTGTCAAGCCATCGGAGGTGATAGAATCGGTGACAATGGTAGAGCCTGGGTGTTCTTGTAATATAATGGCAGAAATCAAGGCAATTAAGCGATTGCGATTGAGTTCCTTGCCAACTTGATCGACGGCCGCACTGCGATCGACATCGGTATCAAAAATAATCCCAAAATCAGCTTGATGTTCAATTACCGCTTGACAAATTGACTGCATTGCCTGTTTATCTTCGGGATTTGGCACATGATTGGGGAAAGTACCATCGGGTTCTAAAAACTGACTGCCCGTGGTATCTGCACCTAAAGGTTTTAAGACTTTATCAACATAAAACCCGCCAGCACCATTGCCCGCATCCACAACAATTTTTAATCCTGTTAGTGGTTCCTCAAAATTATCTGGGTGATTGACTGCTTCCCGAATATTTTTGACAAATTGGTTAGCATAAACAGAGATGAAATCATGCTTGGCAATGTTACCGGGCGATGCGGCTGGTTGGAAGCTATTGTTTTGGGCTAGTGTTAAGATATCTGTAATATCCTGTTTTTGTAACCCACCTTTGGCTGTGAAAAACTTTAAGCCGTTGCGATTAAATGGCAAATGGCTAGCAGTGAGCATAATCGCGCCGTCGCAATCAAAACCAGGGGTAATGGTACTCATAAACATGGCGGGGGTTGAGGCCATGTCAAAGTCGTACACTGTTGCACCAAGTGAGGCGATTCCCTCCATGACAGCTTGCATTAAGGTTGGCCCAGATAGGCGACTGTCACGCCCGATCGCGATCGTTAATTCTGCCGCTGATTTCTTGACTTTTTGCACCAACCAACTCACAAAGGATTTACCTAAGATTGTCGCAATTTCCGGCGTTAGGTTGACTTTTTCATTGGGAACGCCTTCGAGGGCGATACCGCGAATGTCTGATCCATTTTGAAGTTTTGTCCAGTTGAAGTTTTGCATAATAATTGATGGTAAGTAAAAAGATCGGAGTCGGCGGTTGAAACCGATCATACAAAGTTTTGTCTGTGGCTAGACGGTTCGACTCAGCTTAGCCGAACGTCTTTCGCGGACTAAGAAATAAACCGGGGACAAATTTTGGATTTGGTATTATTAGTCATTAGGGTGACAGAGTTTTTCAATTCAATCAGCTAGTCGGCATTTAAGTTGTATTTAAAGAAACAATCCCAGTCTTGTGGTTGGGATTTGAGCAACGCCCAAAATATCCAATTGAAATGTTGAACCGCTGACTGAGAATTTTGACCCCATCACCGCTAAGATTAAGCTCTAATTCCTTAGTCGTGTTCAACGCTGTAAATGGCCTGCAAGCGGAACTCACCATGAGGGGGAACTTCCACAATATCTGTAGCTGCATTGGTCGTTTCTACGCAGAGTAAACGCTGATAATCTGCATCATCAAGGTCGGCCATATTTTCAGAAATTGTCACCCAGGGATTCCACACTACGACGGATTTACTACCAGAGGATTTAATGCGAATCCGACGATTTAGGGCGCTATCGTCAATGACTAATTCCTTGGTGACATCGAGATAAATGCGATCGACTTCACCTGTTACTACCACTGCACCCACTTGAGTTTTTTCGACACCACCATCCGCTTTATCAAGATACTGGCTATTTTCTAAACCTAAAACCTGCACGCGGTTGATATCGCCGACTTGGAAATAGGTGTGGAAAGCTTGGGTGAGGGGAAATGCTTTGTCGCCTAGATTGCGGGTGATTAATTCTACAGTGAGGCTGGTGCCGATCGTAATTGCGATCGCCAGTTCAAAGGCTTGGGGCCAAATTGCTCTAGTTTCATCGCTATCCTTGAGTCCGAGAGTGACTTTGGTGGCGCCGTCGGGGGTTGTGGCGGTTTCTAGCACATTCCAGAGGCGATTCCGCACAAACCCATGACTCGGACGCCCCAAGGCTTCGGGATCTGGGCCAAACCAGGGCCAACAGATGGGTATACCGCCTTTGATGGCTTTCCCTTCGGCGTAGTAAGCTTTGTCGCTGACGAACATCAAGTCTGTGGTTTCGGCGGCGGGTTGAAAGGAGAGAACTTGACCGGAATACACAGAAATTAAGGCTTTGGCTTGGCCGTTGTCGATGTGAATCATCGGGAAACCACCGTTTCCCGTGGCGAAGGTGAGGTGGCCGGCAATGCCGTAGTCTGTGTTTAATTGGTCAATACTCATGCTGTTAGCTTGGTTAATTGCTTTACAATTATCCGATATTATGGTTGCTAGATTGATTAGATTGTTGGGTTGGACGGGGAAGGTGCGATCGACACCACGATACTCTCACAGAAACGAATTGGGAGTGCCAAGTGATCGCGAGGCGATGTGCGATCGAACCCACCGACACACCTTGCTGAGTTATTCGTAATCAACCCGATCGCGTTTAGTCGCGAGATCGGTGAGGATGGGATTCCCTGATGGCCAGCTTCGGGCCAAACTATGAATCAGCAGCAACGGCTTACCTGTGCAACCTCGAATGTAGTGCATTTCACCAGCCATTCGGTCTCCAGTTCAGCCGTTAGGTTAAATTCAGTTGAGTCGATCGACTCTCATGCGTCCTACTTCAAACCTCCTCACGAGTCGGACGGATGATAATTTCGTTAACATCCACATCCCCCGGTTGATCGATGGCATAGGCGATCGCCCGGGCGATCGCATCCGCATCAATGGCGACTGAATATACTTGACTCACCCATGATGTCATATCACCATGAGTGATTGTACTGGTCAACTCAGTCGCAACCGCACCGGGTGAAATGTTGGTAGAACGAATTTTTTGACGGTTTGACTCCCGCTGCAGCCCTTCAGTCGCAACCGCACCGGGTGAAATGATGGTAGAACGAATTTCACCGTTTGACTCCAGCCGCAGCCCTTCGGAAATTGCTCGCACTGCATACTTGGTAGCACAGTAAACTGCCGCCCCCGGAAATACTTGATGGCCTCCAATAGACGACAAGTTGATTACGTGCCCCGACTTCTGTTGGCGCATAGTCGGCAGCACCGCAGCAATGCCGTAAAGCACGCCTTTAAGGTTGACATCAATTATTTGATCCCACTCATCGACCTTCATCTGGTCAATGGGAGACATTGGCATTAAACCCGCATTATTGACCAGAACATCAATTTGTCCATAGGTTTCCAAGGTTGCGTCAGCCAATGCTTGCACCTGGGCGCGATCGGCAACATCGGTGACTCGATAAGCAACGGTGCCACCTGTTTTTTCGATTACAGCCACCAAGTCCTTAAGTCTATCTTCACGGCGAGCAGCAAGCATCAGTTTGGCTCCGCTGGCGCCTAAACGACGAGCAGTGGCTTCCCCTATACCGCTACTTGCTCCAGTAATGATGACAACCTTGTTTTGAATCTCAGACATCTTTACTCCTGTTAAGGAATGAAAAATCAATAACTTGCACCATTAAACCCCAGAAGCATTGATCCAAGGTAAACTATTGCTCTATTACTCACCTTATTTATTTTTCATTCCTTAGTTCATTATCGGCTCACCTAAAACCGATCGCAAATCCGCTTAATTACCAAGCGCGATCGTATTGAATTGGAGTCGGCACCGACTGACGTAGTTGCTTCGCAGCCCGCATCGGCCAATAAGGATCGCGCAGCATTTCTCTGGCAAGTAATACCATATCTGCTTGACCTGTACGGATGATGTGGTCAGCCTGCGCGGGTGCAGTAATCATACCAACGGCTCCGGTGGCGATGTTGGCTTCGCGTCGAATGCGATCGGCAAAAATAGTTTGATAACCTGCACCCGTCGGAATCTTTTCACCCGGTACAATTGCGCCTGATGAACAATCCATTAAATCAACGCCCAGTGACTTTAATTTATCGCTGAGTGCAATACTTTGTTCAATGTCCCAACCATTTGGAACCCAATCGGTTGCAGAGATGCGAACCCAAAGCGGTGTTTGATCCGGCAAAACATTTCGCACCGCTTGTACAACTTCACATAAAAACCGGATGCGATGCTCAAAACTGCCACCATAGTCATCAGTCCGTTGATTGCTCAAGGGAGACATAAATTCATGGAGTAGATAGCCGTGAGCCGCATGAATCTCGATTACGTCAAATCCGGCTTCGAGGGCGCGTTGAGCTGCCTTGACAAAGGATGCGGTCAACTTTTGAATGTCTTCGATACTCAGAGCAATCGGGGCGGGGCTATCGGGTTCAAATGGAATGGCGCTGGGGGCGATCGAAGTCCATCCTGCTTGAGATTCCGAAAGCACATCGCCGCCCTCCCACGGAGGTGCTGTACTGGCTTTTCGACCTGCATGAGCAAGTTGAATTCCTGCAACCGCACCGTTGCGGTGAATTAACTCGACGATTCGCGCCAACATTTCAATGTGAGCATCGTCCCAGATTCCCAAATCTTGCGGCGTAATTCGTCCTTCAGGCTCGACTGCCGCTGCTTCAGTCATCACCATCCCTGCCCCTCCTACGGCTCGACTGACGAGATGAACCAGATGCCAATCATTGGCGAATCCATCAACGCTTGAATATTGACACATGGGAGAAACTGCAATGCGATTTCGGAAGGTAACGCCACGTTGATCGAATGGCTCAAATAAATGCGACATGGTTGTAAATGCGTGAGTTATAAAATGCACAGATGTCAAGTACAGACTTTCTTCACATTGGGAAGTTGACTGACCTCATTCCACCAATTCCGCAGCCTTGAAATTTGCGCGATCGTTGCTTCGTACTCTGCGGTCTGGGATAGGTAGGTGAAGATCAGAATTAGGTAGAAATCCGCAATGCTCAGTTCGTCACCGAGCTAATACGGGTGTCCTACAGTTAGGGAGTCGATCGCCTCTAGTGCAGTCTTTACAGGTGCGACGGCAGCTTTGTCCAACCTACATCCCGAATGGACAAGTCATTTTGAGGTATCAAGAGCAACGACAAAATTACTTGTCTAAAACCTAAATCTTTATTGTTAGCAAAACCGGGGATTACTAGAAAAAGACACAAAAGTGCCTGAGTAATTATCCACTATATCGGCTCAATCCGCAAGCAGGGTTTGAATAAATGAAAACGATTTTAACTAATCCTTTTTACCGATCGCCGATCGGTGAACATATACCATGATAAAACCGCTCAATACAAAAAAGTAATCAACACCGCTCCACCCAGCCTGAAATAAATTTAAAAAAAGTAACTTGATTTAATCTCTCGGCGCTCATCTCGTTGAGGTGAAACATTACCACTAATACCGCCGCAATCCCTCGATCAACTTGCCAGAGGTTAAGCTTTTTGTGAGGATTTGAACTCTGTGCAATGAAAAAATACCTTAGTCGAGGGTGGCCGTTGTGCTTGTTCCTCAACTACTGTCAACCCACTAAACATAGTCAACACATTAGACACTATAATATAACTTTATACTTTTTTCATAAACTTGTGCAAGAAGACTTCCGACTGATCGTTGACTTAGTTCTAGTTCTCGCTGCTGCCGCTGCAGGAGGACTCTTTGCATCGCTATTGCGACAGCCGGTAATTCTCGGCTATCTCCTGGGAGGGATCGTAGTTGGGCCGGCCGGTTTGGGGCTGATTAAAGAATTAATTCAGGTAGACACCCTGGCTGAATTCGGGGTTGCTTTTCTGTTATTTGCCTTGGGAGTGGAATTTTCTTTCGCCGAACTCCAGAAAGTTAAAACCATTAGTTTGGGCGGGGGGGGCTTGCAAATTGTGCTGACGATCGCCATTACTACTGCAATTTCCTTGGCTGTAGGCTGGGTAGAATCGCCCGCCCAAGGCGTGTTTTTAGGATCGATTCTGTCACTTTCCTCTACCGCAGTCGTACTGAAATGCTTGATGGAGCGCAATGAATCCGGTACTTCCCACGGTCAAGTCATGCTGGGAATATTAGTAGTTCAAGATTTGGCTTTGGGGCTAATGCTAGCAGTTTTGCCGGCACTCAATCAGCCAGCAGAAGAGATCGGCATGACGGTAGCGTGGGCCCTGCTGCGGATCGGGTTATTTGCGATCGGTGCTGTAGTCGCGGGCATTTGGCTTGTACCGCAGTTGCTGCGATACCTCGCGCAAACAGAAAGCCGGGAACTGTTTTTGCTGGGAGTTGTGGTTTTGGCTTTAGGGATTGCGCTACTGACAGAATATTTGGGTTTTTCGATCGAGATGGGCGCATTTGTGGCGGGTTTAATGATTTCGGAGGTGGAATATGCAGACCAAACTCTAACTTATGTCGAGCCTTTGCGAGATATTTTTGCATCTTTATTTTTTGTCACCATCGGAATGTTAATTGACCCGGTGTTTCTGTGGAACCATCTCGAAGTAATTCTGGGACTGGTATTTATAGTATTTGTCGGCAAATTCTTGATTATAACGCCGATCGTCCGACTATTTGGCTATCCGCTAAAAACAGCATTAATCACAGGTTTGGGCTTAGCTCAAATAGGAGAATTCTCCTTTGTACTCGCTAGTGCCGGCCAAGCTATGGGGCTGGTTTCGCGGAACGTTTACCTGTTAATTTTAGGAACGACAGCAGTCACCCTGGTGCTAACTCCGTTTGTATTGAGAAGCGTGCCGCAGTTATTGAAATGGGCGGAAAATTTCGGGCCTTTGCAGCGCTATTTTGACGAAACATCTCAACCTGTGGCAATAGCTGAAAGTTTGCCGGAACAAAATTATGTTGTGGTTTGCGGCTACGGGCGAGTCGGCAGAATTTTAGTCAAAATGCTGCAAAGCCGCAACTGTTCAGTTGTGGTAATTGATGAGTCAGAAAGTAGAATTCAAGATTGCAGAATGCAAGGAATTCCTTACATTTACGGGAATGCTGCCAGCTTGCACGTATTGGAAGCCGCGCGGGTGGAACGGGCAAAAGCAATGGCGATCGCCCTTCCCGATCCCATGAGCACTCGCTTGTGTCTGAAGCGGGCTTTAGAATTAGTCCCGGATTTGGATATTGTGGTGTGCGCGAACCAAGATAAAGACATCGAATTGCTTTATCAATTGGGGGCGTGGGAAGTTGTGCAGCCGGAGTTTGAGGCGAGTTTAGAACTCTCTTCCCACTTGCTGGCTGGCATGGGGCTCTCCGCAATGGCGATCGGGCGAGATGTGCAGCAAATTCGCAGCAGCCGCTATCTGGAATTGCGGCCACCGCGCGAACCTTTGGCTGTTTCGCGGGATTTGAAAGTGGCGGTTCGAGATATGAACAGCGAGTGGTACAACTTGCCGTCAGGTTCTCCCATCGCCAGCATGACTCTGGAAGAAACTAACTTGCGGCAGTTGACAGGGGTCAGCGTGATGGCGATCGTCCGCGAGAATGGCGAGGAAATTGATTATCCCAACGGCAAGACAGCTTTGCAGTCGGGCGATCGACTTTTTGTAGTGGGAGAACCGGAAGAACTCATCAGTTTTGAGTTGCTGGCGAAGGGGGAAGTTGCAGTTCCGCAGGGCGACAGTTCTTGCCAGTGGCTGAGGCTGCCAGCAAACAGCCCTTGGGCGGGCAAAAAACTGTCAGAGGTAGATGTGCTAACCCAGTACGGGGTGCAGGTGCGGGCGATCCGCCGGGAAGGGAAATTTACTCGCTGGCCGGACGGAACTAGCAATTTGCAAGAAGGCGATCGTTTGCTGCTGTGCGGCGGCTTCTACGAGCTCGGCTTGATGCAGCGGACGGCTTCACCGCGAGTGCCACAACCTGCTTTAAAGCTGCCTTTTGTCGCCACCCAAGTCAGTGAAAAGCTGTTTAGCGATTAGTCAGTTGGCAGTTGACTGTTGACTGTTGACGGTTGACTGTTGACGGTTGACAGTTGACGGTTGACAGTTGACTGTGGTGAGCTTTCAAGCCAACAGTCAACTCTCAACAGTCAACAATGCCCCATGCCCCATGCCCCATGCCCCATGCCCCATGCCCCACTCTTACCCGTTGGGTTTGAGATAAGCAATTGCTGGCCGCGAGATCAGAATTTGTGTTTCTGACGGATCGACGAGGCAAATGCAGCTATTATCCTGCCAAAAAATTCTGCCCGCTAGTGAGTCGCCGGTCAGGAGTTTGATCTCCACCTGTTGTTTGTCTTTGATGTAGCTTTGTATTAAGCGAACGCTGGGCAATCCGGTTTCAAATTCAGACATAGTTCAGAAAAATATAGTCAAATATTACCTTAAACCATATTCTTCTGTTTATACCGTTTAACCGTTACTGCCGCACTTACAAGCGCGTCTACTCGATGAGGGAGAAACCCCTTGGCAGTTACTTTTCGACGAATATTCATTGAACCCTTGACATCAGCATTAATTAGATATCGCTGGGTAGTTATAAATATTATATTTGTTTATCTTTCACTAGAAAGGACTATAAATTGCAGAAAGTTTTATAATACTGGGAAATGGGTAATTTGGTCATCAAATTATCTAATCAGTTTTAACCAAAAGAGGTTTGTTTTTATGCCGATCGAGTTTGCGAAGTATCACGGACTGGGAAATGATTTTATTCTGATTGACAACCGCCACTCGTCAGAACCGGTGATCACGCCAGAACAAGCTGTGGATTTGTGCGATCGACATTTCGGGATTGGCGCAGACGGTGTGATATTTGCTCTTCCGGGTCAAAATGACACTGACTATACGATGCGGATTTTTAACTCCGACGGTTCTGAACCGGAAATGTGCGGCAACGGAATTCGCTGTTTGGCTAAGTTTATCGCCGATTTGGAAGGGTCAGAGGCGAAAACTCAGTACCGCATCCACACTCTGGCTGGTGTGATTACCCCGGAATTGCGATCGGACGGTCAGGTGAAGGTGGATATGGGGGTTCCCCGGCTGCTGGCTGCGGAAATTCCGACAACTTTGGCCGCACCGGATGCCAAAGTTATTGATGTGCCGATCGAAGTTGCTGATAAATCTTGGTCTGTTACCTGCGTCAGTATGGGCAATCCTCACTGCATTACTTTTGTAGAGGATGTTGCGGCGATTGCTTTAGAAACTGTCGGGCCTCAATTCGAGCACCACAAAGCCTTCCCGCAGCGTACCAATACGGAATTTATTCAAGTGGTACGTTCAGACTATGTAAAAATGCGGGTGTGGGAAAGAGGCGCGGGTGTTACTCTAGCTTGTGGGACTGGTGCTTGTGCTGCTGTGGTAGCTGGGGTGTTGGTAGGAAAGTGCGATCGGGCAACTGCTGTTGAACTCCCCGGCGGCGTTTTGGAAATCGAATGGGCAGAAGTTTCTGGGCGGATTTACATGACCGGGCCGGCACAGCGAGTATTTACTGGTTGTATGAGTGATTAGTCATTAGTTATTAGTCATTAGTTATTAGTCATCAGTCACTGGTCAGAAGGAATTTTTGGTTGAATTAACAAACAAGAAAAATTATTGACTTCAAAATTTTTCTTGAATTCTGACCAATGCCTTCCGCCTTCATAAGTTATTGGCTGCGGACTGAAGACTGAAGACTAATAACTAAGCCTGAAATCTAAAATCTAAAATCTAAAATCTAAAATCTAAAATTAAGTAGGTGGGCTGGGATGGCTGGAGGTATTTATCTGATTCAGGATGACGACAGGCTGGTAGAAATGATGGAACAGCCCTACGACTCGGAAGACCAGTTACAAGAGTTGCTGGTAACTTATCCTAATTTGATCGCGGGAGACCAAATCGATCGGGCGACGGCGCGGAGGTGGCTGTTAATTTCGCGGGAAGCTGCACCCAGCGATGAGGAAACAGCGGTGCAGTGGTCGCTGGATCATTTGTTTCTCGACCAAAATGCAGTTCCTACTTTGGTGGATGTCCGGCGAACTCCTAATGCCGAACTGCGGCAAAAAGTGTTGGGTCAGTCGATCGACTATGCTGCTAATGCGTTGGTTTACTGGCCGGTCGATTCCATTATTGCTCTGTTTGAAGCTAATTGTCGCGATCGGGGTCGCGATCCTGAACAGATTTTTGAAGAGTTTCTCGGTGCAAATGCTAATGAAGAGACGTTTTGGCAGAAGGTTAAAACTAATTTGCAAGCGGGTAAAGTTCGCTTAGTGTTTGTAGCTGACGAGATTTCCGCTGAAATGCGCCGAGTTGTGGAATTTCTCAACGAACAAATGGACCCGGTTGAAGTTTTGGCCCTGGAAATTAAGCAGTATGTAAGTGAAGATGGTCTCAGAACTTTGGTTCCCAGAGTCATTGGTCAGACAGCGGAAGCACAGCAGAAAAAATCCAGCGCAACGCGCGAAAGAAGGCGCTGGGATGAATCTTCATTTTTTGCGGAAATCAAAGCTAGACGAGGCGCGGACGAGGCGCAAATGGCAAAAGCTATTTACCTGTGGGCAAAAAGTCAAGAACCCGAAGTTCAAATCCACTGGGGAACGGGGGATGCCTACGGCGGTTTCGCCGCTCAATTGCCTCAAAAGGGAAGAAAACCCTATCAGTTATTCACTGTAGATATTGCTGGTCGAATGGAAATTTCTGCTGATAATTACGGTTCTCAGCCACCGTTTAATGCGGAACAAAAGTGGCTGGAATTGAGAAGTAAGCTGAGTGCGATCGGTCTGTCGCTGCCTATAGAACCGGGTGAGAGAAGGTCGCCGAGTCTGGCTTTGTTTACTTTGCAAGACGAATCTGCACTGAAGCAAGTTATGGAAACTTTTGATTGGGTGATTGAGCAAATTAAAACGTTATAGTCATTAGTCAGTAGTCATTAGTCAGTAGTCCTGGGTAGTTAATAATTGGTTACGATCGCCAACAAATAACACATAACCAATAACAACTAACAACCCACAAATAACCAATAACAACTAATAACCCACAAATAACCAATAACAACTGACTAATGACTACTGACTAATGACTATTGATAGCGAATATTAGCTTGTTTCAAGCGCCGCAATGCTTCTCCCAGTCGATCGCAATCTGCAATTAAACTAATTCTCACATATCCTTCGCCGCCCGGCCCAAAAGCATTGCCAGGAGTCACCACAACACCCGTTTGCTGCAAAACATTGAGGGCAAAATCAGTCGAACTCATGCCGCGAGTGCAGGGAACCCAAAGATACATTGCAGCCAGAGGTTTAGGAATATTCCACCCTAATTCTGCCAATCCTTCCACCATGAAATCCCGGCGAGTCCTGTAACGATTCTGCACTTCGTGCAAGTAACTATCCGGCAATTGCAGTGCTGTTTCTGCTGCTGTTTGCAATGCGGAAAATATACCGTAATCTAGGTTAGTTTTTAATGTCCGCAAACCTTGAATAATTTTGCTATTTCCTACTACAAAACCGACGCGCCAGCCGGCCATATTGTAGGTTTTGGACATGGTGTGAAATTCGACCCCGATTTCTTTACCGCCGGGAATTTCTAATAAACTTGTCGGTTGATAGCCGTCAAAGGCTAATTCCGCATAACACAAATCGTGAACCAGCAAGATTTGATGTTTGTGTGCGAAAGCCACAATATCTTTGTAAAATTCGCGGGGTGCAGTTGCTCCAGTCGGATTGCTGGGATAATTAAAGTAGAGTATTTTGGCTTGTTCGGCTACGCTGTCGGGAATGTCGGCTAAGTCAATTACCCAGTCATTTTCTGGTTTGAGGATGATGTTGTGAACTTTTGCACCGGCGATAATTGGGCCGCGAAATAATACGGGATAAGCGGGACTCGGTACTAATATTACGTCCCCTGGATTGATATAGGCGATCGCAAAATGTGCTAAACCTTCTTTAGAACCCAACAAAGGCAATGCTTCGCTTTCTGGATCGAGTTCAACGTTGTAGCGACGGCTGTACCATTTAGTAATAGTACGGCGGAAACTGGCAGTTCCTTCAAAGGGTGGATAGCCGTGATTTGCAGAATTTTGGATGGCTGCGACAGCCGCTTCTACTACTGGTTGAGGAGTGGCCCCGTCGGGGTTTCCCATTCCTAAGTCTATTAAATCGAGTCCTTGTTCGCGGGCGCGGGCTTTGAGTTCGTCGAGACGGGCAAATACGTAGGGCGGTAGTTTTTGCAACCTGTCAGCAGGGCTAATCCAATCCAAGGTCATTTATTTTGTGTCAGTTGTCAGTTTTCCTGGTTTGTAGTAAGGACTTCCGTCCTTGCTAGCACAGCCTTTTCAGGACTTTAGTCCTTACTACAAACTGTTTTAATTCTTAATCTTTAATTCTCCCACAGGTGCGGTGGTAGAAACCATCGCTGCCATTAATTGTTGGGGAACAACTTTAAAAGGTAGTCTGTGGATATCGGAATTAGGATTGCAGGCTATGTCGGCGGCGCGCTGCAATTCTGTGATGGTAATGTCTCCGAGTCCGAGGTTGTCTAAAGTTTGGGGTAATCCAATCTCGGCGTAGAATTTTAGCAGTTGCTGTCTGGCGCTAGCGGCGAGTTGATTGTTTTGCAGCATTTCTTCTAGTCGCAGTTGTACTAAAATGCCGTAAGCGACTTTTTCGCCGTGCAATGTGCCGTGACTTGCTAATAGATGAGTTAGGCCGTTGTGGACGGCGTGGGCGGCGACGGTGCGGCATTGGGCACCGCCAATCCCACCGATTACTCCTGCTAGCAATACGGCTGCATCTGTGACTTCTTGCCAGGTTTCGCTACCGGGTTCTTTGAGGGCGGCGGCTGATTTTTGGAATAAAATATCGCGCAGTATTCTAGCTTGTTGGACTGCGGAAATTATCAGGGTTTGTTCGGAGTGTCCGCTGCTGACTGAGGCTTCGTACCATTTGGCGATCGCATCTCCAATTCCTGCTACTAATGTCCGCTGCGGTGCAGTTTGAATTAAGCCGTAGTCTAGTATTAATAAATCGGGACATCTGGCTAATGTGACATCGTATTGGAATGCACCTTGTTCTGAATAAATGTTAGAAAGGGCTGTCCAAGCGGCACAGGTGGCTGCTGATGTGGGTATGGTGACGATCGGGATTTTGCACTGATGGGCGACGAGTTTGGCTGCGTCTAAGGCTTTGCCGCCGCCGACACCGATGATGAAGTCGGCTTGATGGGTTTGGGCTGCTTGGCGGAGGGTTTCGAGGCTGGTTTCGCTGCAATCCTTGCCGTATGCTGTTTCGGCGGATTTTAACTGCTGCTGTTCGAGGATTGGTTGCAGGTAGGGTTGGGCGGCGGCGAGGGAGTTGCTGCCGCCGACGATTAGCGGCCGCTTTCCGAAACGGGCGATCGCATCTCCGGCTTGTGCGATCGCCGATCGACCCCGCAATACACAGGCGGGAGCAATTGTCAAGGAATAAATTGCAGTTGGGGTGGCGGTTTTAGTGCTTTGGGTTTGAGTCATCGAACCACTGGATAAGTGACGAGAAGGTTGACGCTTTGCAGGATTGCTGGATTTTATAGGATAACTCTAACCCATGTTGGGCGATCGGGTAAGTTTTGTAAAGTTTTTATTAAGTATTGTGCGGGGTTGGGGCATGGGAGAGGGGAGTTGAGGGGCGATTCGGTATAGACTCATATGAAGCTCCAATTGCATTCATGCGATCGTGCTTCACGAATATATCTGCGTTTATCTGCGTTTATCTGCCTGAATCTGCGGTAGATCTATCGATATCAAATTCACTCTAAAGATATTTAGTTCTAGAGACAAATGAATAATAAAGAACCTTGGCTTGCCGTTAATTTGTCTAGACTTCTGCCAGGTATCGGACAGATTTATGCTGGAAAGCCTCTCAAGGGATACATCATTTTATTGAGTTCTTTCCTCTTATTTGGAATCGGAGGTTGGTTCATCCTTAGTTCTCCGGGTAATGTTATAGTCGGCATTGTCATCTTAGCGATCGCAGGGCTAATATTACCAATTTGGAATTTATTTGATGCTTACCATTCAGCAAGAAGTGGGAATTCTACAGAGTTTGAAGTTGCTCGAAAGCAAAGCAAAGATGCCTGGTTGGCTGTTTTTTGGTCTGGATTTGTTCCTGGGCTATGCCATGTTTATCTCAAGCAATGGTTATCTAGCATGATTTTTTTCGCTGTTTTTATTGCGGTTGCGATCGCAGCAGCTTCAAAAAATCCGACGATCGCTCTGCTTGCAGGGCTATCGCAAACTGCATTAGTTTTGATTGCTTTCTACCATGTTTATGTTTCTGCTCCCGTGCGGCGAGAGCGATCGCGTCGGACAGTGATGCTATTTATCGCAGGATTTATCAGTATCTCAGTTGTGCTTTCTGCAATTTTAGCGATCGCGATCCGACAATTTATAGCTGAAGCACGATACATTGCTTCAGGTTCGATGCAGCCTACTTTACAAATAAATGATCGACTGATAATTAACAAACTGGCTTATCGATTTCGCGCACCCGAACGGGGTGACATTGTTATATTTTCGCCTACAGAAGCTTTGCAGAGGGAAAATGTCCGCGATGCCTTTATTCAGCGCATTATTGGACTACCGGGCGATAAAGTCGAAGTTAAATCTGGGCAGGTATACATCAACGATCTGCCATTGGATGAAACTTATATCAGCGATCGACCAAAATATCAATGGGGGCCGCAGATAGTTGCACCTAATTCTTATTTTGTTTTGGGCGATAACCGCAATAACAGTTATGACAGCAGCTATTGGGGTTTTGTACCGCGCGAAAACATCATTGGGAAGGCAACTCAACGATATTATCCGTTCGATCGCGCTGGTTCGATCGCAGGCAAATAACGAGTTTGAACAAAGAGCTTTAGAATTGAGGCTTAACATACAAATCCCAGACTCGTTTCACTTCTGCTGCATCCGGTTGAGAAATTTGCCCAATTTTCCCTAGCAACAAGAACTTTTCCAGACAATCTAATCTAGACAAACGTACTGTAGTCATCATAAAGTCCTTCGTCTTCGGGTACGTAGCCTTTCAAAAAAGCGTCGTGGCTGCGAGTGTAACATTTCTCAATTAAATACTCCTCGCCATCGAGTACCGAAAACTCGGTTAATTCAGGATATGTCAAAAAATCTTCCGCTGTAGCAGGTATAAATGGTGCTAGTATTTTACTGTAGTTTAGACTAAAAAATCAGTGCAGCTAAAAGTAGCAGCCTTTTAGCAGAAGGCAAGCTGTTGCTCAAAAACT